>JABGWC010000167.1 GCA_018645765.1 Gammaproteobacteria bacterium
GATCCAATGCACGGCGAAAGACACTAATCGAACCTGAAATTCTGGGTTAAAGCGCTTTACCGCCTTCATCAAACCAACATTGCCTTCTTGAATTAAGTCGGCTTCAGACAACCCATACCCGGAGTAGCTTCTCGCGATGTAAATCACAAATCTCAGGTTTGCCAAAACCAATTGACGGGCCGCCTCGACATCTCCGAAACCATGCAGGCGCTCCGCAAGCGCTCGCTCTTCTTCAACGGACAATACCGAGATGGCGTTGACCGCGCGCACGTACGCCTCTAGGTTCGCGCCAGGGGACTCGATATTGATCGGAATTGGATAAGCGCTCATGTTTGTTCTAAACCCTTGATTTCGGGGCGCAAATTCTAGCATTGAGCCCCATCTTGATACAATGGTACGGGATTCCGACTATTTTGGTTGAATTTGCTTCAAATAACGCCAGACCGACACCCAGGACCCTAGAATCCCAAGCAGCGCGCCCAGTGCGAAAAGCCCGATCGATTCCCCAAAATCCAAGGCCTCCAACGCAAAATTGCTCCGATAGGACTGGGCGAGACGCTCAACCGGGCCCGAAAGATACATAAGGCTTGCTTGAATGATCAAAAAGGCCAGCAAGGCCCCCCCAAAACCCAACCAGAAGCCTCGATAGATGAACGGCCGTTGGACAAAGCTGTCTGATCCGCCGAATAACTTTGTGATTTCTATTTCGGCGCGCTGATTTTCGATGGTTAGCCGCAGCGTGTTACCAATAGTGAAAATCACCGCACCGGAAAAAAGCACCCCCAAAGCGTATAACACCCGTTCCAAAATGCCCAATATGGCGCTCAATCGCTCGAGCCAAGCGGCATCAAAACTCACTTGGTCAACCCCATCTTGACCTGCTATTTGCTGAGCAAGGAGCTTGATCCCCGCCCCGTCTCGCTCATTGGGCACGACTTCGATGATGCCCGGCAGCGGATTTTCCGAAAAAGCGTTCAAAACATCCCCAAACCCAGCAAGACTCGAGAACTCCATGAGCGCTGCTTGTTCCGTGATCAGCCGCACTTCTCCCACCGCACTGGACGCCCGGAGACTTTGCAGCAGAGCCTGCGCCGTTTCACTCTCGCTAGGCACCGAGAGATAGACGCTCATAGCCGGCTGGATCACCTGTCGTGTGTCAGCCTCGGAGATTTCTCGCAAGGCCAGACTCAGCAAAATGGGTAGGGATAAGGCGATGCCAATCACGAGCCAGGTAATCAGCAAGGCCCCGGGCTGATTGAGCAACGTGATAAGGGTACTTCGAAACAGCTGCCGATGATGTCTGGACCATGCTTTCAATCGGTCGGCGCGATTAATCTGCCGAATATGCGCGCCGGAGCCGCTCGCGGACTCGTTCATCGCGCTATCATCCTACCGTCCTGGAGCTGCACGCGCCGGGCCGGCATAGCCTCAACCAATTCTAAATCATGGGTCGCAATCAAAACGGTTACCCCCAACTGACTGAATTGTAGAAATAAGGACATGATTTCTCGACTCAGATCAGGGTCTAGGTTGCCCGTCGGCTCATCCGCAAGCAGAATCGGCGGTCGGTGCACAACCGCCCGCGCGATCCCTACGCGTTGTTGCTCACCGCCAGATAAGGTTTCAGGCCAATCGTCCTCGCGCCCAGTCAAGCCCACTTTAGACAGCGCCGCTCGAACCCGACGCCCAATGTCAGTCGGCTTCATACCAGCGATTAATAACGGCAAGGCCACGTTGTCATAAACCCGCCGATCAAACAGCAACTGATGGTTTTGGAACACCACGCCAATGCTCTGTCTCAGGGTGGGTATTTTACGAGCGGGTAGCCGGGTGATGTTTTGCCCGGCGATATGAACTTGCCCTTGGGAGCTGCGTTCCACCCCATTGATCAACTTTAATAAGGTCGATTTGCCCGCGCCGGAAGGCCCGGTCAAAAAGACAAACTCACCCGCATCGACCGAAAGCGAGACATCGGACAACGCGTCATAACCGTTCGGGTAGCGCTTGGAAACATGATCAAAAACCAACATCAATCCGTGCCTTGTAAAATCGCATCAACAAACAATTCGGCATCGAACGGTTTCAAGTCATCCAAGGCCTCGCCAATACCAACAAAATGAATCGGCAAGCCTAAGGCTTGCGTCAACGCGAACACAACGCCGCCCTTAGCCGTGCCATCGAGTTTCGTTAAAACCAAACCGGTGACCTCAACGTCGGTCATAAAGGCCTGCGCTTGAGCAATGGCATTTTGTCCGGTGGTGGCATCAATCACCAAGAGTACGCTGTGCGGCGCCGTCTCGTCTTGCCGCCGAATGACGCGGACAATTTTTTCAAGTTCTTGCATTAAGTTCTTTTTGTTCTGCAACCGGCCAGCGGTATCGGCAATCAGCACATCGAACGCCCTGGATTTGGCCGCCGCAAGCGCATCAAAGATGACCGACGCGCTGTCGGCGCCCGTATGCTGCGCAATCACATCAACATCATTACGCGCGCCCCAGGTTTTGAGCTGCTCAACCGCGGCGGCTCGAAACGTGTCCCCGGCGGCCAGCAGCACCGAGCGGTTTTGTTGCTTAAAATGGTGGGCTAACTTGCCAGCCGTTGTCGTCTTGCCGGCACCATTCACGCCCACCATCAAGATTACCTGGGGGCCTGGCCCGTCAAGCACCAAGTCGGTCGCCGTGTTCTGTAATAGTCCTAGCAAATGGACTCGAAGGGCATTTTTCAACGCCATGGCATCGGATAAGTCTTTGCGCTCGACCTGTTGGGTCAATCGGTCAATCACGTCCCGGGTGACCGCGACCCCAAAATCAGACGTAATCAGCAACGTCTCGATCGAATCCAACAGCGCTTGGTCAATGACCTTCGCACCTAAAAAGAGCGCCGCCACTTGCTCAGAGAAGCCTCGACGCGTTTTAGCCAGGCCCTGCTTCAGGCGCGCCAACAATCCCGGCTTGCCTTGGGTGGCTTGATCTGCAACATTGTCCATCATTCATTAACTCACTTCTGGTCCAGCCGTTTGCCAAACCCTTCTCATACTTCGCACCTTCGAATTATCGGTGGTAATTGGCGCGGCCGCAAAGTTTCATTTACACCGAGCCCAGGGCTACGGCCCACGCCAGACCGGGTTCGAGAGACTTTGTTTAACTGGCTGCAAGGCAAGGTTAGCGGTTGCCGTAGTCTCGAGTTGTTTGCCGGGAGCGGTATTTTAAGTCTAGAAGCTCTCTCCCGGGGCGCTGAAGCTTGCACAGTCGTTGATACCGCCAAGGCCCAGATCCAACACTTTCAAACGATCTGCTCCGCATTTCAGATCGAGGCCGCGCAGTGTCAGGTCCACGCTCAAGATGCCTTCAAACTGATCCAGACCAAACCTGCAAAACCTTATCACCTGATCTTTGTTGACCCACCATTCGACACCGATCGATATTTGGATATTGTACCTGCCTTACTCAAAAATGACTTTCTTGCGCGCGAGGGCATGCTCTATTTGGAAGCCCCCTCAGCCGACGTGATTGCAAACATCGCTCAACAGGGGCTCACGCTCTACCGGCAAAAACGAGCAGGGCAGGTTCATTATGCGCTCCTCACACAATGATCACTGATTTATTCCCGCTCTTGGGTGCGGTATTATTTCGGCCTGTTACAGGAGAGACGCTATGAGTACGGTTCTATATCCAGGGACATTCAACCCCATTCACAATGGTCATGCCGATTTGGTTCAACGGGCATCGCTTCTTTTTGATCGTGTCGTACTGGGCATCGCAACCAGTCCCCAGAAAGATCCCAGCGTTCTCGAGCTCCGGGTCGAACTCGCAGAAAAAGCACTGGCGCATTTGAGCAATGTTGAAGTCCGAGGCTTTAACACCTTAACCGTTGATTTCGCCAAAGAGGTCGGCGCGGGCGTGATTTTAAAAGGGATTCGAACGGTGACCGATTTCGAATACGAATTTCAGATGCTGAATATGAATCGGGTGCTCGCGCCTGGCCTTGAAACCGTTTTTTTGGCGCCCTCCGAGGAGTATTCCTACATTTCCTCAACCTTGGTGCGTCAAATCGCCTCTTATCAAGGCGATGTCAGCAGTTTTGTCCATCCTGCTGTTGCTGAGGCCATCGCAGAAGGCCTCATCGGTTAACGCTGACAGACCGGGCAATACACCGTGGCTCGACCGGTAATGCGCAGTGATTTTAGGGCGCTGCCGCAGCCTTCGCAGCACTCGCCCTCGCGACCATAAACTTTGAGCTCATGGCGAAAGTAGCCTGGGGTACCATCCTCTTTTAAGAAATCGCGGAGACTGGTGCCACCGGCTTGGATCGCCTTGGTTAAGACGGCCTGAATGGCTGCAGCCAAGCGCTCGAAACGCGCTTTGGAGATTCGGCCAGAGATCGCCGTCGGCTTGATCCCAGAAAGATACAACGCTTCATTGGCATAGATATTACCCACTCCCACCACAACTTTCGCATCCATAATCAAGGTTTTGACGTTTCTGGTTTTACCCCGGGATGCCTGGTACAAGGTTAAACCACTAAATTCCGGCCCTAGTGGTTCTGGTCCCAGATCGTTCAACAGTCGATGATTCAAGTCATTCAACCAAAAGACCGAGCCGAATCGTCTCGGGTCGCGGTAGCGCAGTAACAGGCCGGAATCAAAAACCAAGTCAACATGATCATGTTTCTGAGGCGGCGTTGACGCCGGCAGAATTCGTAAACTGCCCGACATCCCGAGATGAAGCATCAGATACCCATTCGCCAATTTTATTAAAAGGTACTTGGCGCGGCGCTCAACGGCGAGCACCTTTTGTCCAGTCGCCATTTGCGCCAACTGTTCTGAAACCGGCCACCGCAATCTAGACTCGCGAACAATAACAGCTTGGATCACAACCCCTTGGAGGTGGGGTGCAATGCCCGCACGGGTTGTTTCAACTTCTGGTAACTCTGGCATGGGGCTGGGTATCCGTTAGCTCGATTTCAAACGTCATCTGCCTTCGAGGACGTGTGACACTCGAGGCTTTCTGCTACATTTTCACTTTCAGGGATTATCGCACAGCTCATGAGTGAACATTTATTGGGGATCGACACCGGCGGGACGTTTACCGATTTTGCCTACCTGCACAATGGTCACCTTATTACGCACAAAAGACTCTCAACGCCGGATGCACCGGAGCAAGCCATCTTTGAGGGCCTCGGGGCGCTAGGACTCGATACACTTTGCGCCGCGGGGCAGTTAACCATCATTCACGGCACAACGGTTGCCACCAATGCGGCCCTTGAGGGTCGCGGCGCAAAAACCGCTTATGTGTGTAACCAAGGCTTGGGGGATCTCTTATCCATTGGCCGACAAAACCGCGCGGACCTTTATCGCCTCACGCCCACTAAAAGAACCTTAACCATTGATCAAAGCGCGATCTTTGAACTACCCGTTCGACGCAATGCCAAGGGCGACCTCATCACAATCCTGGACCCGGAGGCGATCAATGTCCTTGCGGCAGCCTTGGCAAACGATCCACCCGACGCGCTAGCGATTAACCTTTTATTCTCCTTTATCGACGACACCGAGGAGCAGGTTTTGAAAGCCCGCTTCGAGTCCCAATATTTTGTAAGTGTTTCATCCGACGTTTTACCAGAAATGGGAGAATATGAACGCGGCGTCGCCACTTATTTAAACGCCGCCCTCGGACCGATCATTGCGCGCTACTTAGATCAACTTCAGTCCAAGATCGCACCCAGCCGGCTGACGGTGATGCAATCCTCCGGGCTCACCCTCGCCGCCGAACAAGCTGCAGGGCAAGCCGTACGCCTACTGCTATCCGGTCCAGCGGGTGGCTTGATCGCGGCGCGCACACTTCTTGCGAGCGAACAACTGATGACCTTCGACATGGGCGGGACCTCAACGGACGTTTCCCTGATCCACCACGACCTTGCGATCTCCAAAAATATGCACCTTACCGGTTTGCCGATCGCCATACCCGCCATTGACATCCAAACCATTGGCGCCGGCGGGGGCAGTATTGCCGAAATCGATGCTGGGGGATTACTTAAAGTTGGCCCCCGCTCCGCGGGCGCGCAACCGGGCCCTGCTTGTTATAACTTGGGCGGCAAAGCGGCCACCGTCACCGATGCCAACGTGGTGCTGGGCCGATTGCCAGCGAACCAGCCTTTGGCCGACAACTTGTGGTTAGACGCTGAAAAAGCCCATGCGGCTGTTGCGGAACTTGCGACATCTTTGAATTTATCGCCCATCGAGACCGCCCAAGGGATCGTGACGCTGGCCAATGAGACCATGGCAGAGACTTTGAGGTTCATCTCAATTCAAAAAGGATATGACCCAAAGGCTTTTACGCTCTGCTGTTTTGGGGGCGCCGGCGGCTTACATCTGTGTGAACTGGCGGAGCAGCTAGGGATGCATCAAACCCTTGTGCCTGCTGACGCGGGGATCTTCTCAGCACTCGGGATGCTTGCCGCAACGCCCGGCCGAGAACTCACTCGGAGCGTCAATCTGCGCGCCAAAGACTGCGACCCGCAGGATATCCGGGATCGGCTCGATGATTTAGTACAAGCCGCGCGCACTGCGCTCGCAGCGGAAGGTATTCACGACACAACCGTTCATCCCGTTTTTGAACTTCGATATCAAGGGCAAACGCAAACCTTGAGCGTGCCGTATCTGTTTGACCTTCAGGCCGCCTTCACTGACTTTGAAGTGCAACACCAAAATCGATATGGGCATCAGCTCAATACGGGTCTCGAGCTCGTTGCCTTGCGGGCTAGAGTTGCGGGTATTCCGCGTTTAAAAACCGCCATAATCTCCAAACCAAGCACCGAAGGCCCGGTCCAAGCACCGCAAACAACCCCCAATACAACGCCCCAACAGGCTTGGCAAAACCTCATCCCAGACCAAGCTTATACTGGCCCGATGATCGTGACGGCTGAGCACACCTGTGTTTGGGTGAAACCCGGATGGACACTTGTAAAACTTGCCGCGGGGCATCTACAGCTGAACCGAGAAAGGGATTCCTCAATCGAGGAATAAAAAAAAGAGCGATCATGTCGCTCTTTTAAATTTTTGCAAGCTTGCTAGATGAAAGCTTACTTAATTTTCGCTTCCTTATAGATCACGTGCTGACGAACCACTGGATCAAACTTCTTGATCTCCATTTTATCCGGCATGGTCTTCTTATTTTTGCTGGTCGTATAAAAGTGACCTGTGCCAGCGGATGATACCAACTTAATCTTGTCTCTCATTGTCTGCTCCTTATTCCCGACCATTTCCGCTACGATTATTTCGATTGTCGACGCTGCCTCTTAGCGCTCTGATGCGGCCAAAACCCAAAAACGCGTTAGATGCGTTCTCCTCGGCTTCTCAAATCAGCAAGGACTTTTTCAAGACCCAGCTTATCGATAATCCGCATTCCCTTAACAGAAACTCTGAGTTTCACGAAACGCTTCTCGCTCGCTAACCAAAACCGATGGTCATGAATATTAGGCAAGAACCGACGACGATTCCGATTATTCGCATGAGAGACGTTATTCCCGCTCATCGGGCGCTTCCCAGTCACTTGGCAAACTCTAGACATGTTTCCATCCTTTTCCGGGCGCTCGTTTTTAGCGCCTCGCTTTGATTCTTGAGTAACACTTTAGGATCACGCCCAAAGTTTTTAACCCGCTCACACTTTCCAAGACCCTTTAAACAACATTTCTCCGCCAACTTAAGGAGACGCAGCCGCTTGATGCCCAAGGAGCGCGACTTTATACCAGAACCCTTGCGAATATTCAATCTTGTTCAATAACAAAGCCGAATTGACTGGATCCTCTCAGGGCCAGCAAGCCCGCTTTAAAGCGGTATCTTTTTGTTTTGAACCGCTCTCGCATTTGGGTGGCACCCCGATCGTGCGATCCGGATGCAAAGCGGGTATTATCGCCTCTTTTAGGGGAATGCGGCGACCTGGGCCGGCATAATGATGAACAAGCCACTGATAAGTTTAAAAAACCGACGAATCCTGCTCGGGATCACCGGCGGGATCGCGGCCTACAAAGCCGCTGAACTCACCCGGCGACTACAAGATCAAGGCGCCGATGTCAGAGTCATCATGACCCGCTCGGCCACCGAGTTCATTACACCATTGACGATGCAACCGCTTTCAACCCATCCCGTCCATTTGGATCTGCTCAATCCTGATACCGAATCGGTTATGGGTCATATCGAGCTGGCACGCTGGGCTGACCTGATTCTCATTGCACCCGCCAGTGCCAATTTCCTTGCTCGATTCGCAAGCGGTCAGGGCGACGATCTATTAACAACCGTCTGCCTTGCCGCAGAGTGCCCGGTTGCCGTCGCACCAGCGATGAACCAGGCCATGTGGTCCAAGACCGCAACCCAAACCAATAGTGCGACCCTGCTCCAACGCGGCGTTCAGATTTTAGGACCAGAAGACGGTATTCAGGCTTGTGGCGAAACGGGCTCTGGGCGGCTGATGGCGGTCGACCAACTTGTTGTCAGGGTAAGCGAGCTGTTTAACACGGGTCACCTGCAAGGCAAAACCGTAATGATCACAGCCGGTCCAACGCGTGAAGCGATTGACCCGGTGCGCTATATCAGCAACCACAGTTCCGGCAAACAGGGTTACGCGCTGGCTGCAGCGGCGGCGGATGCCGGTGCCCAGGTCATCTTGGTCTCTGGACCCACGAACCTCACAGCACCGGATCGGGTCGAATTGATCCAGGTCATCTCAGCACAAGACATGCATGCCGCGGTTCAGGAACGAATTGCTTTAACCGATGTTTTTATCGGCGTTGCTGCCGTGGCAGACTATCGACCCAAACTGGTTCAGCAGCATAAAATCAAAAAGGATCACAACGGTCAGCGCGCCTTGCACCTCGAGCTCGTTGAAAACCCCGATGTCATCGCTGAAGTCGCAAAGCGGGCCGACAAACCGTTCACAATCGGTTTTGCGGCTGAGACCGAACAGGTCGAAGCCTATGCCCGCAAGAAACTCATCGACAAGAAACTCGACATGATTGTTGCGAATAATGTCAGCAACACCGATATCGGCTTTAATAGTGATGTCAACGCCATCACGGTTTACTTTCAAGATCGTGCAATCGATCTTCCAAAAATGTCGAAACGCATCCTGTCCGAGCACCTTGTTGAGCTCATCTCACAGCAATTGATCGAGGCGTTATGAAAGTGCAAATTAAGCGCTGCCGCGATGCGGCGCAATCCCCCCATTATGAAACCCTCGGCTCTGCAGGCCTAGATCTTCGAGCCTGTATCAATCAAGCGATCACCCTGCAGCCCGGTGCGACAGATCTTTTGCCAACCGGTCTTGCCATCTATCTTGAAGATCCAAATTATGCGGCCATGATTCTGCCGCGCTCAGGACTCGGCCACAAACATGGCATTGTGCTGGGCAACCTCATCGGGCTCATTGATTCGGATTATCAAGGCGAGCTGATGATTTCCTGCTGGAATCGCAGCGATACAGCGTTTGAAATACAGCCCTTCGACCGAATTGCGCAACTGGTCATTGTGCCAGTACTTCAGGCAGACTTTGACTGGGTTGACGAATTTGTTGCCAGTGACCGCGGTGACAAGGGCTTTGGATCAACCGGCCGAAGCTAACCGCAAGGCTTGTATAGCCTGCTAGAGAGACCATTATGACTGTGACTCGCGACGAAGCGCTCAACGTAGCCAAAGTGCTCACTGAGGCATTGCCCTACATTCAATCCTTTGCCGGGCGAACAATCGTCATCAAATATGGCGGCAATGCCATGACCGAGCAAACCTTAAAACAGAGCTTTGCGAAAGATATTGTCCTTATGAAACTGGTTGGACTGAATCCGGTCGTGGTACACGGCGGGGGCCCTCAAATCGGCGAACTCCTCGCCCAATTGGGCATTCAGTCCCATTTTGTTGATGGTATGCGCGTCACCGACAGCGCCACCATGGATATCGTCGAGATGGTGCTGGGCGGGCAGGTTAATAAAGAAATTGTATCGCTCATTAATCGTAATGGCGGCCGAGCGATTGGTTTGACCGGTAAAGACGCCTCTCTGATTGAAGCCAAAAAGATGGTTGTTGAAAAGATGACTGAAGCCCTGAGCACGCCTGAGATTATTGATATTGGTCATGTTGGCGAAGTCACCAAAATCAATCGCGAGGTGCTTGATATTGCAACCAATAGCAACCTCATTCCGGTCATTGCGCCCATTGGCACCGGGCCAGAGGGTGAGTCCTTCAATATTAATGCGGATCTTGTCGCGGGCGCGATTGCCTCAGCCCTCGGCGCTGAAAAGCTGATCCTGTTGACCAACATCGAAGGCATTCA
>JABGWC010000339.1 GCA_018645765.1 Gammaproteobacteria bacterium
AGATTGCCGGCCAACTGAACGGGCAAGGTGCCCCTTGAACGACCGACACCGAAATCAGCGTAAAAAGCAGCTCCTTTCGCCAACACGATCGGCACCGTCGCGAGCGTCAGCACATTGTTGATGACCGTTGGTTGCTGCCATAAGCCGTGGATCGCCGGCAGCGGCGGTTTCGGCCGGACCATACCGCGCTTGCCTTCTAAACTTTCAAGCAGCGCAGTCTCTTCCCCGCAGATATAAGCCCCAGCGCCAAGACGAACTTCAATGCGAAAGGATTGATCGCTGCCCAAAATATTTTGACCTAAAAATTGCGCGGCTTCTGCCCGCTTGAGCGCCTCGTTCAGCACCCATTCCGCATAACGGTACTCTTCTCGCAAGTAGATATAGCCGCGATCGGCGCCCACGGCTAAACCTGCAATGATCATCCCCTCGATCACCGCAAACGGATCGCTTTCCATCATCATGCGATCCGCATAAGTACCCGAATCACCTTCATCGGCGTTACAAACGATGTATTTTGTTGCCGACGGCGTATCCAATACTGTTTGCCACTTGATCCCGGTTGGGAAGGCTGCGCCGCCGCGCCCCCGAAGACCGGACTCGGTCACCTCACGAACAATTTCCTTAGGCAACATCTTTAACGCCCGCCGCAACCCCACAAAGCCGGCCTCCGCCTCGTAGGCTGTTAGCGATAGCGGGTCAATGCGCCCAACCCGACTGAACGTCAATCGCTGCTGCTGCTTTAAAAACGGAATATCCTCAGTCAGCCCTAGATAATCTGGATGCTTTGACGGATGAAGCCAAGGTTTGCTCGCCAGAAAGGCCTCAACATCGGCCACTTGAATGGGACCAAAGGCAATCCGGCCCGCATCGGTTTCAAGTTCCAACATCGGCTCCAAAAAGTAGAGTCCACGGGAACCGTTGCGCACAATGGTTAAGGGCAGACCTTGCGTATCAATACCGCTCTGAAGACCTGCTGCGACCTCGTCAGCACCGAGCGCGATCGTTGTCGTGTCCCTTGGAACATAGAGTTTGACCACAGCGCCCGCATCGGTTGCGCCTGGCGGGTCAATCTCCCAAGGTTTGGGATGCGGGTCGCGGCTGCCCAAGGTCGCTAGCACCTGGTCAAACGCTTGTGGATCCATCGGTCCCAGAACGGCTCGATTCACCCGAAGCGCTGGCGAGCAAGCACAGTTCCCGAGGCAATAAACGGGCTCTAAGGTAATCTCGCCATCCGGTGTCGTTTCATGGAAATCAATACCAAGTCGACGCCTCGCGTGTGCCTCGAGCGCACGCCCACCCGTGGCTTGGCACGACTCTGATGCGCAAATTTGAATCACATGGCGTCCTGGGGGTGAGGTGCGAAAGAAATGATAAAAGCTCACCACCCCGTGCACTTCGGCGCGGGATAAATTTAACCCCTGAGCAATCATCACAATGCTGGTTTCGGGGATATAGCCAAATCGATCCTGCAGCGCATGCAGTATTGGCAGCAAAGCACCCTTGCGCTGACCCATCTCGGCAACCAACGCCGGGACATCTGCCAAATTTGGTAGGTCGTTAAGGTCAGGTTGTTTCATAAATCAACTCAAATACAGCGTTTAAACCTGCAGACTCGCACCATCTTAAATAGGTAATTAAGTGCCTATTTAGCGGGCTACTTTTTTGTATTCTATCAATAACTTGCAGCACTTTTTTTGGATAATACCAGTTGATCCAAACCCAATGAATATGCAAACTTATGCTTATTTAGAGCGCTTTACCAAATTCATCAAACGCAAACCAACATCAGGCTACGATCATGAGTAAGCGGATCTACATCAGCCCAAGCTGGGCCTTTCATGATGATCGAGGGGACGCCTTAAACCCTCAGCTCTTTACCTTGCTGAACCGTATTAAAGAAACCGGAAAGCTCACCAAAGCGGCAGCACTGGCTAACATTTCCTATCGCCACGGCTGGAATCTACTAGATCAGGCCCACCAGTTTTTCGGCAGTCCGGTCGTTCACCTTGAAAAGGGTCGAGGCGCAACCTTGTCGCCTTTGGGCGAGAAATTGCTTTGGGCTGAACAGCGCGTCGCCGCGCGCCTCACGCCGCAAATGGAAAACCTCGCTTCTGAACTCAACATCGAAATCCATAAAGAGATTGCCGACCTCAGCCCGATACTTCGCTTACACGCCAGTCACGGTTATGCGGTGGCGCTGCTTCCTGATTATGCGCTCGGGTTTCAGCTGGATCTGCAGTACAAATCCCCAATCGACGCTTTAGCGGCACTCAACCGCGGCGCATGCGATCTGGCAGGCATTCATGTTCCGGCCGACCTTCGAATTGAGCCTCTCATCGCACGTTATGCTGAGTACCTGAATACAAAACATTACCGGGTGATTCGTTTCATTACCCGCCAGCAGGGATTGATGGTCGCCCCGGGCAATCCCCACCAAGTGCGCGGCATTCAGGATTTGGCTCGCAAAGCCTTGAAATTAATTAACCGTCAACAAGATTCAGGCACCCGCGCACTGCTTGATCGGTTGCTCGCCGACGCCTTGGTCGATCACACCACTATCAACGGCTATCTAGAGGAAGAATTCACCCACACAGCGGTGGCGGCGTTTGTTGCCGCGGGCATGGCAGACATTGGCTTTGGCGTCGAAGCAGCCGCCAGACAATTCAAGTTGGATTTTATCCCAATCGCACAAGAACATTATTTGATGATTTGTCATCGACGGACGCTTCGACAGACTGCCTGCCAACAATTTTTAGATCAAATTCGAAGCCCCGCCTTTCAAGCACGCGTTGCAAGCCTCCCCGGATACCGAAGCACCCGTTGCGGCGTTGTCGAAGCACTCAGCGAGAGCCTCCTGCAAGCCTGACGGCGCTGCAAGAGGGCGTATATTGAGGCTTCAAGATTTCGGTGCTAGATTGATGACACTGAATTGGGAGATTGGTGATGCAGGTTCAGATCGCTCAGCGAGATCATCCACCTTAGGTCAGGACCTAAAATCTGAGAGACTGCTCAACGCTGGATCGGGCTGCGAGATAACAAGGCCACAACGCCTACATCCAATGCGACATCAAAGCGAGGGTTGCCCTGACGATTCAAGAGGCGCTGAGTCGCGTCGAATCACAATCACGACGAGCGGGCATACTGTAGACCATTCATGGGGTAACACCGAATGAACCTAATACCGATTACCCCAAGTCTGGGCGCTGAAGTTGAGGGCTTAGATCTCACACAACCGCTATCGAGCGAGCAGGTCCGCGTGCTCCAAAGCGCGTTTGAGACCCACCACGTTCTGGTGTTTCGAGACCAAGTATTAAACCGAGAAGCGCATAAGGCCTTTGCGCGTTACTTTGGCGATATTCATGTGCACCCGTCGAAGCAAAATCTAAAGCAGGACGAGGACCCTGACCTCTTTTTCATCGATATCAAGCCCGATTCAAAACAAAGCAATGGTGAAACCTGGCATGCGGACATCACCTGTGAAGCACGCCCTCCTTATGCCTCGATGCTCTACCTAACACGCGTCCCCGACAACCTGGGTGGCGACACGCTTTTTGCCAATCTGCAGGCGGCCTTTGAAGAACTCTCGCCAAGTCTGCAACAGTACCTAGTGCGACAATCTGCGTTCCATGATGGTGAGCGGGACTTGTTGCGCTATGGCATTCGGCTCAAGCCAGGACAATCCTATCCAGCGCACACCCACCCCGTGGTGATTCAGCATCCCAAAACTCAGAAACCGGTGCTGTACGTCAACGAAGGCTTCACCGCGCACCTTTTAAACGTGCCGTCCTTCGAGAGCGATTTGATTCTGCAAGGGCTTTTTCAACGGATCAAAACCAACGCAAGACACCAGTGCCGCATTAAATGGACACCCAACATGATCACCCTCTGGGACAACTACAGCGTTCAGCATCAAGCTATTTTCGACTACAGCGGCTACCATCGATATGGAGAGCGCATCACGATCGCAGCCGATCAGGCCCCGGAAGCCTTCAAGGGCAAACCTGCAGCGGAATCGTTTTAGGGCGGCTCAAAGCCCACAACCTCATCAAGCACCAAACTACGACGTACGGTGCTGGCTCGAATCCTCATGGCATCGATGATGATACCGGCTTAAGAGCCGAGCCAACCGCTTGCTGAGCGCCTGATCACTGATGCTCGATGCGGACCCAAGCCGATGCCATTGACTGCTTTCATCCACTGGTTGCCAAGGCTCAACCCGCGCATCCAAGGCGCAGGGCACGCCAGAGCGAGCAAACTCAATCCAGGCACACCGCAATTGGTCGCCCCAAGCGTCCCAATCCGAGCCAGGACTGACAACCTTTGATTCAAATAACAAAAAGCCATCAAAGCCATGTGGGCTTCCGTTCAAGGGCAACCCCTCAGGGCCCGGCACATCCAGATAATACCGATAAGCCGGCGCGCCAAGACGCGCCATCGCCTCAGATAAAACCCATGCCGACAACAAGTATCGCTCATCACCGAAGAGACGTTGGATACCTGTTTCTGGGGCAGTAACAAGATCTGCGCCGTATACCATCCGCCAGCTCGGATCCCACTCATCCCAAACTGCAGCATAGTCTTCCAGGTTAAGTTGATAACTCGGCATCACCGAACCATCAAAACTGTTGGCGCCGGTTAAATAAGGGATTATCGATCCTACCCCTTGCGCAAGGCAGCGGCCTGGCTCGTCCAAGACACTGAGCGCATCAACAATCGGGCGTTGAAAACCGCGCTGTCCTTGGACGATGGTGCTCGCAGGCAATTGTAAGAGCGCGGCGCTTGAAAGCCCTCTGGCATCGATTCGGCGCAGAATACTGTTGGCATTATCCTCAGCGCTCTCGGGGGCCTCACCTAAAATATCGCGAGGGTCCTGTTCCTGAGGCTTGAGCCGCAACAACGGCCAAGTGCCATAGCCGCTTTGGGCAATGGCCTTATGAAACAATCCTGCCCCCTGAGGCATGGTCATGAGTAGATTGACCGCCTGCCCACCGGCCGACACACCAAAGATCGTAATGTTCTCGGGATCACCGCCAAAGGCCACGATATGGTCTCTGACCCATTGCAAAGCGAGGATCAGATCCAGCAATCCAAAGTTAGCCTGCCGGCTTTCAATCAGAGGATGGGCCGCAAAGCCCAACATGCCGAGTCGATAGTTCGGCGCAACCAGCACCACACCCGCCTTGGCAAACACCGAGCCTCGAACTCGATTCGAGCCATTACAAAAGCCGCCACCATGGATCCACACCATGACCGGTGCGGCACGCGCCTCATCCGGCTTCCAGATGTTAAGGTTTAAGCAATCTTCGGACGTTTCCGCAAGGGGGCTTCCTAGCTCCGAGACCTGAGGTGCCATCGGCCCAAAGGACCGTGCATCCAGAGTTTGATCGCTTGCGGCTACCGGCACCGGCGGCTGCCATCGCAGCCCTTGCACGGGGGCTAAGGCATAGGGCACGCCACAAAAAGCTTGCACGCCCTCGCCCTGACGACCAATCAATGTGCCTTGTGGCAATCTCACCGCCGGCTCTGTCTTGGCACCCGTCAAAGGCAACTCCTAAAGACGCTCCTAACCCGCGCTAACCCGCGATCGCAAGGCGTTATGGTGCACCTGCCCGCTTAGGATTTCGGAACCCAGCCGGCGCACCAACCCGGCCCTGCCACCAGTCGGTTTTGGAATAGCTGACACGGCGCCCAGGCGGCACTGGCGTCCGTCGTCACGTAAAACCGGCAGTTCTGACACACCTGATCCGCCGCCGCAACCCCCATCTTATCCGCACGATTCGCCTCAGTTGCATCTTCCACATACCGCAGGGCTTTTGCCGCAGGGTCATCTAAGGGCACCTTGGCCGCCGCATGGGTTGTTATACTGACCGCGGGCACTAGGGGAATCAGCGCTAGGGCAGCGCCTTGTTTCAAAAATTGTCGACGCGTACTCATCATATTCTGTCCTTGTTGAGGTGAAGCTGCGCAAGCGGGCACGCTTACGTGAAGTTATTCGTTCGTCATAGCAATTTGGCTTCAAAACCCCATGATAACATCGCCAATCATCCCGTGGGGCTCATATCACCTCAACCTGATCTACCTTATCTTGGATGCGCTCATGACAACCGTGCCACTTGCACCGAACATACCCCCAACACCATGGCAAACCGAGATTTCAACCCCGGCAACCTTCGCAGCAGCCGTCCCGCGAACCTGCCGGACACTTTCTTGCAGCGCGTACATGCCATACATACCAGAATGCATATAGCTTAACCCACCACCATTCGTATTGAGTGGCAGAATACCGCCCGGCGCCGTTTGACCCGATGCGATAAACGCGCCGGCCTCACCGCGTCCACAAAAGCCAAGATCCTCTAGACCATACAAAGGTAAA
>JABGWC010000329.1 GCA_018645765.1 Gammaproteobacteria bacterium
ATCATTGGCATCTTTTTCGCAGCCGTTGTTGGGATCAAAACCGATTTGCGTGATGGTACAAGCAAGCTCGCCAACAATATTTCTGTTGGTGTAAACGCCCTGCTCGCTTTTATCCTTCATGACTTCATAATGCAGTTTCATGTTGAAGCTGTCGCTCGGCGACCAAAGTGTGGCGAAACCATAGTTGGCCTTGTCATCGCCACCCACATCAGTGTTGAGCCCTGTGCTGTAGACATGGCCATCATGCTGGACATTCGCGGCAAACAACTTTAGACCTAGAGTGTCTTGAATAATCGGCACCTGCACGACCGCCTTTATATCTTGACGACCGTAACTGCCAGCCGTCGCGCTCAGGTCAACGCTCGTATCGTTTAAAGAAACAGGCGTTCGAATCACGTTTAGAATCCCGCCGGTCGTGTTCTTTCCGAACAACGTACCCTGGGGGCCACGGAGCACTTCGATGCGCTCAATATCAAAGTTGTCCAGAAGCACGCCGCTGGAGGTCCCTAGGAACATACCGTCCATCACCACACCAATCGACGGCTCAAAGCTCTTATCACTTTCAAGCGACGCCACGCCTCTAATTGTAATCGCGGCACCACTGGCAATACCCGGCGTACGGTTTATAAACAAATTCGGTGCAAAGGCTTGGATGTCTTCCAAACGACGTACGCTGCCTTCTTTAAGCTGACCGGTGATCGCCGTTACCGCTCCCGGGACGTCCTGGATCGACTCATCTTTCTTTCGCGCAGTAACAATCACCTCTTCGAGCACCAAAGAGCGCTCGCTGGCATAAACCGGCGCACCGCTCAACAGCGCAAAGCTCGCCGAAACGATGCCCACAACACTTACGCGACCGATTGCGCGCGCGTTGAATCCCATCATGTTTTTCAAGTAACTCATAACGACCCCCTTTTAGTTGGTTGTAATGTGCACTTTTCCTTAGAAACAGTCAACAGTGCTTTTTTTAAAAAAAAACGGCCGTGCAATGACACCAGCCGCTCGATTTTATGCGTGCGGCCGAATTTAACGCGCCGAAAATCAGCTGCGACCAACAACCCTCTTAAAGAGGAAACTTGATTGGGCCGGCAGGATTTGAACAATCGCGTTAATGTTCAGTATCGCGGGGAAAACACTTATTTAGTGCAGTCGTTCCACCAAAAAGTAACCCCTAAACTGTTTGGTGCATTCATTTCTTTGCGCGTGCAGACGCGGTGCCGATCTCTTAACTAGACCATCCTCCCGCTAAAATCTAGTAGCCCGCATTCGTGGCCGCAACCTCTGGTTTTAGAGCGCTATGCCATTGCGATCAACTTCTGCCTCACGCTTATCACGACGCCGGCTCGAAACATATCGGTGATAAGTGCGCCATCCAGTATTGGTTTTAACCAGTTTGTCGTAATAGCTGCCGGTTGATGTTAATCCCTTGCCAATTAATGCGACGATGCGAAAACGCAGCTCGACAGCATGTTCATCCGATTCGGCGTAGATATTGGTCATCATGTGCGTACGAGGGTGTGCGGCTTCCAATTCCATAAAGGCCTTGATGTCGTCGAGCCCGTTGCAAATCCGAGAGCCTACGCCCCTTAGATCAAACACGGCGTCCTGAGTGAACACCGTGTCGAGTCTTGTCCAATCTCGATCATCGATGGCATCTCCATATCGACCAGGCAGTTCGTAAATCTCAACGCGGTCCGCGGTTGTCAGAGGGTACGGTACGATCATCATATTAAGCTCACTCAGCAGTGTTAAAATATGGTGCTTCTTAGTGTGGATTTATCGATACGTACCGTCAACCGCCGTAGATAAACCAAGACGGCTTGAGATCTTAGACTGTTGAAAGCAGCTCGTTTTCAAGCGGACTTCGACAGAGGCTAAAGGTTGGAAATGATGTCTGACGTTCTCGTGGCGCGAGGGCAGTTTCGTCAAAGGGTCGCCACTGAGAGAGTCCAGCTGGAATGATGATCTACAGAAAACTGCGCCCAAACGGCAAGATTTGACGCGCCGAGAACCGGCTACGGCTACTAAACAACTTGAAGCGGAAAATGGGTCGGGGCGACAGGATGTACCTCGCCTAGATTCGGCTACGGCCACTATACGACCTGAGACGGAAAATTGGTCGGGACGGCAGGATTTGAACCTACGACCACCACACCCCCAGTGTGGTGCGCTACCAGACTGCGCTACGCCCCGATTTGGATTGGCATTCTAACAGCATCGTTTGCGCGTTTCTAACGACAATTGGTGAATCGAGAGCAATACCCTTAAATAAATCGGGTTATTGCTTAATCGCTTTAAGCAGGTCCTCTAACTCGGCAATCATCTGCTTTACCAATTGCTTCGACTGGCTCTTATCTTCTTTTTGCTCGGCACCAGACAATCGCTGGCGAGCACCGGTAATCGTGAACCCTTCGTCGTAAAGCAGCGCCCTAATCTGACGGATCATTAACACATCTTGGCGCTGATAATAGCGGCGATTGCCCCGACGCTTAACGGGCGAAAGTTGTGGAAACTCTTGCTCCCAATACCTTAGAACGTGCGGCTTTACCGCGCACAGGAGGCTGACTTCACCAATCGTGAAATAGCGTTTTCCTGGTATGACCGGAAGATCAGAAGTCGCTGTCTGGTCCTGCATAGGTTTCTACTCGAGCCTTAAGCTTCTGGCCAGGTTTGAAGGTCACGACGCGGCGCGCCGAAATGGGAATATCTTGCCCTGTCTTGGGGTTACGGCCCGGACGGGAACTCTTATCACGCAAGTCAAAGTTGCCAAACCCCGAAATTTTGACTTGCTCGTTGGATTCAAGCGATAACCGAATTTCTTCGAAGAATGCTTCGACAATTTCTTTCGCTTCGCGCTTGTTCAGACCCAACTCTTCAAACAGTTGTTCGGCCATTTCTGCTTTGGTTAACGCACTCATACTTTTTGCCTTCACTGCGCCTTTTACCTTCACTGCGCCTTATTACCTTACAGCGCCC
>JABGWC010000330.1 GCA_018645765.1 Gammaproteobacteria bacterium
CAACCGAGGCCGAAGCCTCAGAACACAAAATTGCGGTCATCACCGCCGTTGGCGGCATTGTCGATGGCTATGCTGACGCGGGATCCATTGGCAGTCTAACGCTGCTGGAACGAATCCAGCAGGCGCGCGACGATGACGCTGTGAAGGCGATTGTCCTGCGGGTCGATTCGGGTGGCGGCAGTAAATCCGCATCCGAAATTATTCGCCAGGAGTTAGCCCACGCCCAAGCCGCCGGCATACCGGTTGTTGCGAGCATGGGATCGGTTGCTGCCTCGGGCGGTTACTGGATCTCCGCAACCGCCGATCGTATTTTTGCCCATCAGAACACCATTACCGGCTCGATTGGAATTTTTGCCATCATCCCAACCTTTGAAAAAGTCCTCAACGAATATGGTGTCTTTGGCGATGGGGTTGCAACCACACCACTTGCGGGCGCCGCAAGTGTCGATCGCGGGATCCAGCCGATTTATGCAGACCTCATCCAGCAGGTTATCTTGTCCGGCTACGACCAATTCCTAGCAGTCGTTGCAGAAGGTCGTAACATGACGCCCGAGGCGGTTAATGAAATTGCGCAAGGCCGCGTCTGGACCGGCACGAAAGCACTGGAACTTGGCCTGGTTGACGAAATTGGAGGCCTTGATGAGGCCATACAAGCCGCCGCTGAAATCGCCGGCATTACCGACTATGCAATTTGGCGGGTCGAGCCGGAAGCCTCCCGGCGACAGCAAATTCTTGAGGCCCTGACCGCAGAGATCAAAACCCTTGCACCCGCCGTCAAACGCGACCCGATTACGCAATACTGGCGCGCCATGCAATCAGAAGTTAGAACTTTGGCGCGTTTTAACGATCCGCAAAAAGCTTACGTGATTTGCGAGACGTGCCCCAGCCCCTTGGCGCGCTAAGAAGTCCTAAGCGAGACTTCGACCGCAACCGTTCGGGTCACAAGATCCTCGAGATTTAAAACCGCTTGACCTGCGAGCGACACGCCAACGGCGTCATCCCAAGGCGCAAGCCAATGCCTTGGAATGGCTTTACCTTGTAGCGCCCATAGGGCGCCGACCGTTGCCCCATTGCAATCGGTATCCAAACCTTCTGCAACCACGTCCCCGATGGCGGCACTAAAGTCGTCGGGATGGCGTAACAACGCCCAAATAACAAGCGCTAAATTGTTCACCGTGTGCACCACATTCAGGTGTTGGTAGCGTTCTCGGATCACAGCGCCGCCCGAGGCCGAGGCGGTTTGGGACTGGGCGAACTGAATAGCGCTATAGCAATCACTATTGTCTGGAATCAATTCAAGGGCAGCTTCCACGCCGGCCAGCAAGGTGCTGCCACCAGCAACCACCGCGCCAATCACGGCCACCACGACCGCGCCATAGACCCCCTCACCGACATGAGATAGTTGCGCATCAACCGTTGCCAGTTCTGCCGCTAAGGCGGGATCACCGGGCGCCACCCAACCATACACATCCGCCCGAATTTGCGCGCCAATCCAGTCGTTATAGTCATTTTGGGCGCACTCCAGAACATCAAACCCGAGCGCGCCGCCTTCAGGGAACCATTCCCGGCCTCGACTGATTAATGTGCGATAGGCAGCCCGCTCGGCCGTGTAGGTACTACCAAGCGGCAGGTGCAACAGCCAGGCCCGGGCGACATCCTCTGTTGCAAGCCTTGCGCCCTTGGCTTCGAGCATCATCAAAGCCAGCACAGAGTAATTCACATCATCATCAGGTAGGCTCGCCTTTAATTCTCCCTTGCAACAGGCTTTGAGCAGCAGCTCTGGCGCTTGGCCCGGATCATAGGGAATGTAATCTCGCAGCGGTAAGGCCTCAACGGCACTCAGATAACCTTGCAGGGCCTCCGCGCCTGCTCGCATCGAGAAACGCTCAACCGCTTTGCCCAACATACAGCCCGCAACCCGACCTTGCCATGCGCCTCGAATCCGCGCGGCGTAGTTGTCCGGCAATTGTTTTCGGTTCGTCACACTGGTTCTCCTTTTGGTGCACTCACGGTTCCCAACGCAGCGGAGCCTGTTATCAGCTGTCTTTTACACAGCACCAATTCACCCAGCAGTTATATAACGATCTGGTGCACGGCCTTGTCAATCTTCTGCCCGCCCTGAGCGCGCCGACCTAAGTTAGGTTGCGTAAGCGACCCCGCCATCACAGGTAATCACTTCCCCCACTGTGAAGGCGCCCGCTCTAGAGCACAGAAAGATAGAGAGCCCGGCGATGTCTTCGGCCGTACCCACCCGGCCGCGAGGGTTTTTGTTTGCAACACTGCTCCAATCGATGTCCGTGTCGCCACCACCCCCAACACCAGTGCTCAGCATCCAAGTTGGAAAGGGTCCCGGCGCAATGGCATTGACAATAATATGTTGCGGCGCGAGGTGCAGAGCAAGACCCCGGGTCAGATGATGCAAGGCCGCTTTTGATGGACCATAGGAAAAGGTTTCAAACACCGGGTTTTTGATACCATCGATTGAGCCGATATTCACCACTCGTGCTGGATTCTCGGCGGTGCCCGAGGCCCGCAACAAGGGCAGTAATTTCTGGGTTAGGAAAAAAACGCCCTTCAGGTTGGTGTCCATCACCTTATCCCAGCCCAATTCCGGAAACTCATCCAGCGGCGCGCCCCACGACACCCCTGCATTATTAATCAGGATATCGAGGCGCGGCTCGCGCGCCCTGAGCGTGTCGGCCAGCTGCTGACACCCCTCAACATCTGCCAAGTTTGCTGGGATCGCAATGCATTCACCGCCATAGGCCGCCTGCAGGCGCTCAGCCGTTGCCGCACACGCATCGGCCTTACGAGAACTAATGTAGACCTTCGCGCCGTTGGCTAAAAACCCAGCGGCGATCATCTCGCCGATACCGCGGGAGCCGCCTGTTACCAGAGCGATCTTGCCGCGGATATCAAATAAATTGTTGAACATTGTTACCTCCTAGTTTGACCTTATTCGTTGAACTTGTTGCTTGATCCTGCACTTTATCTTAATCGCGAATCAGAATTGACCCGCTCGGGCCGCCGGCACCGGGCTGACCACTTTAACCATCGCCTTGGGCGCAGGGCCCACTCAGCAACCGGCAGGATCGCTTGATACCAGCTGAGTAATACCCTGACGCGCCCTCTTTTTGACCACCCGACAGCCCTCGAATCACTAAGGTGCATACTGAGGTATCAATCACTGCGGTCTTGCTTGCACTGCTGCAGGCTACCGTGGTTTGATCAGGCTTATCAAATTTTTGGAGTTATAGCATGCCTGATATTGCTAACGATCTGTACACCCTTGCCATGTCCGCCGAAGCGCAACCACTTATGGACGCCGTGACCAAACACATTGCTGATAATGTTGAGCCGATCACGGAAGAGTTTCAGGCTCTCGAAAAAGAAAAAACGGATCGTTGGTCTTGGCATCCCAGACAGCTCGAACTGCTTGATGGCGCCAAACAGAAAGCAAAAGACTCCGGCCTTTGGAATTTCTTCTTGCCCGATTCCGATATCGGCGACGGCCTAACGAATCTCGATTACGCCTATATCGCGTCCGAGCTGGGTAAATACCCACTGGCCTCTGAAACCCTAAACTGCAGCGCCCCGGACACCGGCAACATGGAGGTGCTTGAACGAGTTGGCACGCCAGAACAAAAAGAGCAGTGGTTAAAGCCCCTTTTAAATGGCGATATCCGCTCAGCCTATGCGATGACCGAGCCGAACCTGCCTTCATCGGATGCCAAGAACATCAGCACCAGCGCGGTGCTCGACGGGGATGACTGGGTCATCAATGGCGAAAAGTTTTATATCTCTGGCGCCGGCGATCCGCGCTGCAAGATTATGATTGTCATGGTCAAAACCGACCCCAACGCGGCCCCTAGCCGTCAGCAATCGCAAATTCTAGTCCCGAAAGACACACCCGGCGTCGAGATCCTCGAGGGCATGCAAGTGTTTGGCGCCGATCACGCGCCCCGCGGCCACATGCACATTCGCTTTAACAATGTCCGCGTGCCGAAGGAAAACATTCTATTGGGTGAAG
>JABGWC010000231.1 GCA_018645765.1 Gammaproteobacteria bacterium
AATCCCATCGTTTGTTGTGCCAAGGCAAAACCCATAAACATCAAAACGCCGACGATGATGAATGGGAGAATCCTAGGGTCTGTGTACTTTAATACAGGTGCTTTACTCGTGCGTTTAATTCTGGCTTTCGGAGATTGCGGTAAAAATCGCCAGACAAAGAGACCGTTTAAAAATGCGAGAACGGCAATCAGCCATAAGGGCAAGAGCAGCGAAAAGACCGCTAGCCCGCTGAGTGCTGGACCTAAAATCGAGCCCAGATTGTTGGCAGCACCCGAGGCACCCATCCCCTTGGTTCGATTCTCAACCGTTGTGATATCGGCCATATAGGCGGTGGCGGCGGGCATGGCGGCTGACATCACCGAGGCATGACACAATCGCGCTACAATGAGCGCCGCAAAGAGTGCCGATCCGGTTAGGGCCCCGGTTAAGCCCAAATTAAGAACGGAGTTAAATAAGATCGTGCCAGCGCTGAAGCCAAATAAACCAATCAGCATCACGCGCTTTCGGCCAAGTGCGTCGCTTAAGCGTCCCCAAATGGGTGAGGCCAAAAAGACTGCAAGGGACGAGGCGCCGAGAATGCTGGTAATTTGAACTTCACTCAATCCCATTTCTCGGCCAATTGGGGCGAGTAGTGGAAATAACACCGAAAACCCCATGCCAACGATCACAAGGCTCGTTAACAGGACGCGGCGCGCATAGGTTAATGCCCGATCATCCATGGTGTTGTCTGCTTGTTGAAGGTCAGTGTTATGATTCATGTGCCGTTGGGGCTGCCGGGATTTAACCGCCGCCAGTATAGTGTAACCAATCGGAAAATGTGGATCTGTTCCATCGAGCAATCTAAATACCATCCTAAGCGCGGCGCTCAAGTCCGTTTGCGCTGCGGCATCAGGTCGTTTTAAGTCCGGTTACGGACAAGGTGAGTGAGGTAACGATGAGTAGAAATGAGAAATCCCGTCGAGGGTTTGACCCGCTGGTGTATCGATTTCAGGATGAAGCCCCTGAGCCGGGTAAAGTGACCCAGGTAGCAGATGGGGTATTTTGGGCGCGACTGCCACTTTGGGGACGGTTGAATCACATTAATGTCTGGTTGCTTAAAGATCACGATGGTTGGACGGTCGTTGATACCGGGATTCATACCGATGAGGTTAAGGCGATTTGGGAGGCTTTGTTTGTAGAAGTGTTAGGGGGACAGCCGATTACGCGGGTGATCGCCACGCATTTGCACACAGATCATACTGGGAACGCGGGTTGGCTGGCTAAAAAGTTTGATTGCCCGTTATGGATGAGTCGCAGTGATTTTTATATGTGCAAGGTGATGGCGTTTGATCAACCTAAAGATGTCCCCGAGGATGCGATCCGGTTTTATCAACGTGCTGGATTTGATGAGAGCCGTCTCAATCGCTACCGAGAGCGGTTTGGCCAATTTGGCGCCAGTATTTCTGCCTTGCCGGCAGGATACCAGCGGATTCAAGACGGTCAGTATATCGACATCAATGGTCGGGAATGGCGAGCGCTGATTGGTAAGGGGCATGCACCCGAGCATGTCTGCCTTCATTGCCCTGAATTGAAATTGTTAATTGCGGGTGATCAAATCCTGCCGAGAATCACCCCAAATGTGAGCGTGCAGCCTTCAGAGCCGGATGCCAATCCACTTCGGGAATGGATCCAATCCTGCATTCATTTTAGAGAAGTCCTGCCACCCAATTTGATGGTCTTGCCGGCACATCAGGAGCTTTTTGAAGGGGTCCATGAGCGTTTAACGGCTTTGGTCGATTGGCATGAGGTGGCGCTTGAGAATCTGTATGACTTGTGCCGAACGCCGAAGCGCGCGGTGGATGTGTTCCCAGCAATCTTTAAAAGCACCATTACGGATATGAGTTTTTTCCCGGCAACGGGTGAGGCCATCGCGCATCTGCACTGTGCTCGAGAGCGTCGCATGTTGGTCGCAGAGCCGGATGATGCAGGTGTGCTCTGGTGGCGGCAAGCCTAATGAGTTTGAACGGGTGCCTGATGTCAGTCGGTTTGCCTTTGACCGGGTCCTATAAGGGGCGCGTATGAGTCGTCGGCCCCGGTGGTGGAGCATTGGTCGCATCCTGGTCTTGGCGCTGATCCTGCACGGCGTCTTTCTGGGCTATCCGTTTGTTCGACTTGGTCAATGGTTTGGGCTTGAAGGACCGGTCTGGCTGTTGTTCGCTGCGCTCATCTTTTTGAGTCAATTGATCTGCCGTTGGCCGTTGCGACAAGTCACGCATCCGACTGCACGGTTTTTAAAACAGACCCTCGAGCTCTTCCTTGCCCTAAGCCCGCTCGTTTTGGTGTTGGTGCTTTCGGCCGAGGTTGGGTTGTATTTTGAGTTGGCCACGCCGAAACGTTTGGCCTTCGGTATTCTTTTGATCGTGCTGGTTGCCTTGCCCTATGGCCTTTACCGAGGCTCGCGACCGACCGTACAGTCTCTGCAACTCGTGGATGATCGGCTGAGGAGTGATCTGCACCTAGTCCAAATCACTGATGTTCATATCGGATCGCGCAGCCCTGATTTTTTGAAGCAGGTGTTGCGAACCGTTGCGCAACTGCGACCGGATGCGTTGTGCATTACCGGTGATTTTATCGATCAAACTGGGGTTCCGCCTGATGCCCTTGCGCCGTTGGCAGCGCTTGGGGTGCCGGTCTTTTTTGTCACGGGCAACCATGAGCGATACGAGGACACAGAAGACATTATCGTCCGCCTACAAGCTGCTGGTGTCGCGGTGTTGCGCAATCAGAGTGTTCGATTACGAGAGGACGTTATGATTCACGGCGTTGAGGACGCGGACAGCGACAAACAATTGGCGCAGGTGCTTCCGAGCTTGACGGTGAAGGATACGGACTTAAACCTATTGCTCTACCATCGACCAGCTGGTTTGGAGGCGGCGGCTGATGCAGGCATGCAACTCACGTTAAGTGGTCACACCCATAATGGGCAGATCATGCCTTTTAATCTACTGGTTCGGCAGGTTTTTCCAAAAATTAAAGGCCTCTATCAAACCGGATCTTGCTGGCACTATGTGTCGCAGGGCACCGGCACCTGGGGACCTGTGTTTCGCTTGGGCTCGGTCGGAGAAGTTACGTCTATCTTGATGACGCCGAAGGCATCCTCGTCAATCTGAGCGGGATCAAGGCGCCCAAGCGGTTTTTTGTCCTTTGGGCTTCTATTACTTTGGTGAATGGTCTGTGCTTTAGGGTTGCGATTGCGATCCCGAAGCCGTTGAAAGCCCACGTCGAGTGGCCGATACTAAGCAAACATGGGGGCGGCAAAGTTGCCGTCCAAGACGGGCATGCGGCCCGCGATGAGCGCGCGACCAAGATAATTCCACCAAACTCGTTAACGCGCGCGCTTTGATTGAGATGGTTTTATTGAGATGGTTTGAAGACGAGATGGTTTTAAAATAAGAACCCTTAATTCGGATTAAGCAGAAAGGTTAGGAAAGAAGATGAGCTTAGAGGCGTTTAGAGCGGAAACAAGAAGTTGGTTGGAAGCGAATTGTCCAGCGAGTATGAGAACGCCCATGGCGGCGGATGAATATCCTGGCGGCGGTCGCCGCGCGCAATATAAAAATCCTGAGACCAAAGATTGGATGACGCTGTGTGCGAGTAAGGGTTTTACCGCCCCAACCTGGCCAACAGAATATGGTGGTGCGGGCTTAAATGTCGATGAAGCGCAAATTTTGCGTCAAGAGATGGGGCGTATCAAGGCTAGGCCGCCCCTGGTTGGAATGGGCCTTTCCATGATCGGCCCTGCTTTAGTCGAATTTGGTACGGATGAGCAAAAGAGCGAGCATCTACCCAAGATCGCATCCGGCGATATTTGGTGGTGTCAGGGCTATAGTGAGCCCGGTTCCGGCTCAGACCTTGCTAGCCTGCAGACCCGTGCCGTATCCGATGGCGATGAGTATGTGATTAATGGTCAGAAAGTTTGGACCTCCGGGGCAGACAAAGCCGATTGGATTTTTTGTTTGGTTCGAACCGATCCTAATGCGCCCAAGCACAATGGTATTACTTTTATTTTGTTCGATATGGCCCAAACCGGCGTGACGGTCAAGCCTATTAAATTGATTAGCGGATTGTCCCCCTTTTGTGAAACCTTCTTTGAGGACGCAAGGGCCTTGAAAAAGAATGTGGTTGGGCGGGTTAATGAAGGATGGACCGTTGCAAAACGGTTACTACAATATGAACGCACCATGATTGGCGGCGGCGATGGCGGTAGTACGCGGCCGAAGATCGCAGACATTGCGAAGTCTTATCTGGGGGCATCTGACGGCAAGCTTGCCGATATCGCGTTGCGTCAAGAGATTACCCAGCACGCCATGGATGATCGGGCCTTTGGTTTGACCGTGCGACGAACCTTGGAGGAATCAAAGTCGACCAAGGCGCCGAGTTTTGTGTCTTCTATGTTCAAGCTTTATGGTACCGAGCAAAACATGAAGCGCTCCGAGCTGTTGCTTAAGGCGATGGGATCTCAAATGCTGGGATGGGAAGGCGCAGGCTTTGACGCCGAGGAGCTTGATAGTACTCGGGCTTGGCTCAGAACCAAAGCGAATTCAATTGAAGGCGGCACCTCGGAAGTGCAGCTGAATATTATCGCAAAACGAGTGCTCAGCCTGCCGGACTGACTGCGCCAAAAACAAGATTGATCCTTGTGGCCCTGGGATTCACGGGCTGTGCCGTGGCATTTTTTTAATCGGTTATGACGTGCCAGTTTTTGGCGAAAGGATGGTTAGATGTCTAGTTTGAGAGCTTCCCCTACATCGCATTCCTATTTCTCGCAGGGTTTGCGGCTCCATTATCTGGACTGGGGTAACCCGGAGGCGCCGCCTTTACTGCTGGTACACGGCAATCGAGATCATTGCCATAACTGGGATTGGGTGGCTCAAGAGCTGCGGGATGACTACCATATTTTGGCCCCTGATTTTCGGGGTCATGGCGACTCGGAACACATCAAAGGCGGTAACTATAGCCATATCGGCTATCTGTATGACCTTGCGCAGCTCATCCATCAACAAAATCTAGCCCCGCTGAAGATTATTGCGCACAGCTTGGGTGGCAGTGTTGCGCTTCGATATGCGGGGACCTATCCCGAAAACATAGACAAGATGGTGGTTATTGAAGGCACCGGTGGCCCGAGTTGGCTCTATCAGGAAGTGCCTGTGCACGAGCGTATTCAGTCCTTCGTTGACAGTACACGGGGCAGTGCGGGCCGAACCCCACGACGGTATGCGAGCTTAGAAGAAGCCTTTGAGCGGATGCGGACGGAAAATAAACATTTGAGCGAAGCCCAAGCGCGCCACTTGACGGTTCATGGTAGTAATCAAAACGAAGATGGCAGCTATTCGTGGAAGTTTGACAACCAAACCCATGTCATGGCGCCGTTTGATTTGACGCTCACGCAGACGCAGCAACTGTGGTCGAGAATCAACGCGCCTTTGTTATTGATTAGCGGCAGCGAAAGTGAGTTTGGTCGACATCAACCGGGTGATCCGGCGGAACACTTCGCCAACGCCCGTTCCGTTCGGTTTGATCACGCGGGTCATTGGGTACAGCATGATCAGCTTGACCGCTTTGTGGATGAGGTTCGCGGATTCTTTAAAGGCTCCTAAGACGAGGCGACCCGTTACTGTAGACCTTTGGCTTTAATCTGTTGAATCAAGATATCGCGGACCAAAATACCGGTATCAACGGCGGTGATGGCATCGCCAAAAGCCAGGGTCGCGTGGGATGCGATAAACGAATTGGTCGCCAACTGATAACGTCGTTCTGGATCGATTGTATCGGCTGTGTGATGTAGGGTGGGTTCTTGGCTGAGTAATATCAATAAATCAGCGCCGCTCAGGGTGAGCTTAACCAGGGTATTACCAAAGGGCTCGAGGTTCCAAATCATTCTCGCTGTGACATCACCCTCTGAGAGGACATCGCGAATACCGGTCCGATTGTAATAGCCCAGGTCGGCCCCGATAGCCTCGGCCAAGATGTCTTCAAGAATCGGTTGCAGCTCTAATTTACTATAGTTTTTGCGAATGACAGCGATCTTGATATCAACTTGATCTTCAACCTTTGCTTC
>JABGWC010000331.1 GCA_018645765.1 Gammaproteobacteria bacterium
AATTCTTCTCCCAGCCCATGCACGTGGCTGAAGTCTTTACCGGTACCCCCGGGGTTTACGTGCCTTTGTCAGACACGATTCGCAGCTTTAAAGGCATCCTCGAAGGCGATTATGATGATTTGCCAGAATCGGCTTTCAGCATGGGGGGTAGTATTGAGCAAGCGATCGAGAAAGCGAAAACACTCTAAGCCGCAAACCGGATTAGCAAGGATAAGATATGGCCGCCTCCGTACATTGTAGTATTGTTAGCGCAGAGCAGGAAATTTTCTCTGGTTTGGTTGAGATGGTCGTGGCGACTGGGACGATGGGTGAGCTCGGTATTCTGCCCGGTCACGCGCCTTTGTTGAGCGGCATCAAACCGGGTCCGATTACATTGGTTTTGGAAGGCGGTGTGGATGAAATCTTTTTTGCCTCAGGCGGCTTTATTGAAGTTCAGCCAACCTCGATCACTGTTTTGGCCGATACGGCGATCCGAGCGGATAACATTGATGAAGCGGCAGCGGCCGAAGCTGAGCGCAAAGCGCAGGCCGAGCTTCTGGATCAACGCGCGGAAGTTGATTTTGCGCGGGTAACAGCCGACCTTCAAGAGCAAGCCGCAATGCTGCGCACCGTCCGAAAACTGCGAGACCAGAAAAATAGAGTTTGATATCGGCAGATTGCAAATTGAAAAGTGCAATCTGTAGCAACGCCTGACATCAAGCGCTAAGCGTCTTGCTTATAACGCACCCATAAATCCTTAATCTAACACTCAGTCAGCGGTGGCTCGCCTGGTGCGCGCGCGGTAAACTATCATGATGAATACGCCTATAGAAATTTGTATCTTAGCGGCCGGCAAAGGCACTCGCATGAAGACTTTGGTCCCTAAAATGCTTCAGCCGATTGCTGGCGCGCCGATGATTGCCCACGTGGTTTCAACTGCGCGGGCCTTAAAGGCGACCAAAACCCATTTGGTGGTTTCAGAAGACCATGCTGGTCTGAAAGCCGCAATCGAAGACCAGGATGATTTGAATTGGGTGGTTCAAAAAGAACAGCTCGGCACCGGCCACGCCGTGCAACAAGCGGCGCCATCCATCAATATCGATGCTGCGGTGCTGGTGTTGTTGGGCGATGTGCCGCTCCTGTCGCCCGAAACGCTTCAGCCTTTATTTGAGGATCCAGCGGACGTTGCGGTGCTCACCGTTAATGTTCAAAACCCGGCAGGCTATGGCCGTATCCAACGTAATGCGGCAGGGCAGGTTCTCGGAATTGTCGAGGATAAAGACGCAACGGCAGCAGAGCGCGCCATCACTGAGATCAATACGGGCATTTTTAGGATTAACCCAGGCTTACTGCCGGGCCTTTTAGCCCGCTTAACCAATGATAACGGGCAAGCAGAGTACTACCTGACAGATATTGTCTCGATTGCGGTGCACCAAAGCCTGACGGTGGCTTCTGTAACGACGGATCAGACTGAGGCGGTCAGTGGCGTGAATGACCTGGTTCAACTCGCCGCAGCGGAGCGGTTTTTTCAGCGCCGACAAGCGCAGCAGTTGATGCGCGCAGGCGTTCGGATGTTGGACCCGGCGCGCGTTGATATTCGAGGCGCTGTGACCTTTGGCCGTGACGTCGTACTGGATGTGAATACGGTCCTTGAAGGTCCGTGCCATATTGGTGACGGCGTTGTCATGGAAGCCGGGAGTGTCATTAAAAATAGCGTGGTTGGAGATAACAGCCTGATTAAATCCCATTCATCGCTGGAGGGTGCAAGCCTTGCCCAAGACTGCCAGGTTGGACCCTATGCCCGGTTGCGACCGGGCGCGGTTTTAGGGGCTGGTGCGGCGATTGGCAATTTTGTCGAAGTAAAACAAACCACACTGGGCCCAGGCAGCAAGGCCAGCCATTTGAGTTACTTGGGCGACGCCACCATTGGCGCCCGGGTCAACATTGGCGCGGGCACCATCACTTGTAATTATGATGGCGTGAATAAGTGGCAGACCACTTTAGAAGATGAGGTGTTTGTCGGCTCCAACACCGCCCTCGTTGCGCCCGTGACCGTGGGGCAAGGCGCGACCATCGGCGCAGGGTCGACCATTACTGGCGTGATTCCGGATGCCGCTCTCGGCGTCGCGCGGGGCCGTCAGCGCAACATTGACGCTTGGCCGCGTCCTGAAAAGGTGCTGGATGCACCGGGCCTCGTTAAAAAATCAGCTAAAACAAAGGTTGGAGATTAAGCGATGTGTGGAATCGTAGGGGCCGCAGCCGAACGAAATGTTGTGGGGATTCTGTTAGAAGGCCTACAACGATTGGAATATCGTGGCTACGATTCAGCGGGATTAACGGTTTTGAATGCCGAGCAGGATCTCAAGCGTTATCGGGCGGTCGGTAAGGTCCAAGCCTTAAAAGACACCTGCCGAGCGGCATGGCCTAAGGGATCCATTGGAATTGCCCATACCCGTTGGGCAACCCATGGTAAGCCAACGCAAACCAATGCCCATCCGCACGTGTCCAGCGATACGGTGTCGCTTGTTCACAACGGCATCATCGAAAACCATGAAGCCCTCCGCCAAGAACTAACCGCGCAAGGCTATCGCTTTGAGTCTGAAACCGACACCGAAGTTATGGCACATTTAATCCATCACTTGGTGGCAGCCTGTGGTGATTTTCGGCAAGGGGTGACAGAAGCGTTAACCCGTTTAGAAGGCGCCTACGCCATCGCGGTTCAGCACCGGGACTTTCCGGACCGCCTGATTGGCGCCCGGCAGGGCAGTCCGCTGGTGGTGGGTCTTGGGATCGGTGAGAATTTTATTGCCTCAGACCCCCAAGCTTTGCGCCCGGTGACGGATCGGTTCATTTATTTAGAAGAAGGTGAGCTGGTTGAGCTGACGCAAAGCGAAGTGTCGATCTTTGGCGGTCGAGAGCATTCGGTAGCAAGCCGAGCGGTGACGCTTGATTCCCGAGATGACGCGGCGGATAAAGGCACGTTCCGGCACTTTATGCTGAAGGAAATATACGAGCAACCCAACGCCATTCGTAACACGCTCCAGGGCCGGATCGGTAAAAACAGTATTTTAAGTCAAGCCTTCGGGGTTGAAGCCGGTCTCTTGTTCGAACAAACCCAAGCGGTGCAGATCGTGGCTTGCGGCACCAGTTATTACAGCGCGTTGGTCGCGAAATATTGGGTTGAGGCGTTAACAGGCCTGATTTGCCAAGTTGAGATCGCGAGTGAATGGCGATATCGA
>JABGWC010000237.1 GCA_018645765.1 Gammaproteobacteria bacterium
GGGACATAAGGACCGATAAGGTTGTAGATCACCACGGTCAGAATAAGGATTGTGGTACTGATCGGTTTGGGAATGATGTTTTTGGTAACGACGGTAACGGTACGAATGAATGTAATCTAACTAACACTTCAGCATTAAAGCTGGCGCAAGGAAGCCTGTGGGACCAACCTACTCAAGAACGCAACGATCAGGGCCCTTAACCTTTAAGGTTAAATTTTATCAAGGCTTGGGTTCGATTCCCGACACGGTGAAGAACTGGGTCATCAACACGCTGGTGTTATTTTACTACAGTCAATTGTTAGGTTTGGATGCCTTTCAGGTCTCCGCCATTCTGGCGGTCGCCATGGTCTTTGATGCCGTAACAGACCCAATCGTCGGCGCCTTTTCTGATAATTTACAGAGTCGTTGGGGGCGCCGGCATCCTTTGATGCTGGTCGCGTCCTTGCCCCTTGGTTTAGGCATCTATCTCACCTTTTCCCCACCGGCGGATCTGTCCGAGTTGGGTCTGATGGCGTGGTTGCTGGTCTGCATGGTGCTCACGCGCGGCATGATGACGCTGTACTTCGTACCTTGGGCCGCAATCGCCTCAGAATTGTCGGATGATTATCATGAAAGAACCTCGGTCATGGCGTATCGCTACGCTGTGGGTTGGGCCGTTGCAGTAGCCTTTCCCTTGTTTGTCTACAGTTTTTTACTGCCCAGCACAGAGGCCTTTCCCGTTGGGCAAATGAACTTGTCAGGTTATCCCCTCGTTGGGATTGCCGCGGGTTTGTTGCTGACTGGGGGGGCGGTGTTGACCAGTCTGTTGACCCTGAACCAAGTGCCGTATTTGAGGCAGCATGTAGCCGCTAGCGAGTCCTTCAGCCTATCGCTCATTCTTCGAGATTTGGTCCGGTCCATGAAGAATCGGCAGTTTGTTTTAATCTTTGTAATCGTGATTATGATTTCGGCCATTGGCGGCACCACGGTCAATCTTGGAATCTACATCAACACCTACTTTTGGGGATTTAACACGGCGGATTTACGCTGGTTCGCGTTGTCGTCGCTGGGTGCGTTTATCGCTTTTCCGCTCATTGCTCTGGTTCAAAAGCGGTGGGAAAAGAAATCGATCATTTTAGTTTGCGCAGTTGTATCCCTGCTCGACGGTATTACCCTGATTAATCTTCGGTTTTTTGATCTGCTACCAGACAATGGCGACCCCAGGTTGCTGATGATTCTAGTTGGAATGGGCGTTTTGGCCGTTGCCATCGCGGTGATTCAGGGCGTTATCTCCGCGTCCCTTTTAGCCGATGTGTTAGATCAGCATGAACTGCACACGGGCTACCGCCAGGAGGGCATGTTCAATGCGGCTTTATCCTTTTCAGGCAAGGCCGTTAGCGGTGTGGGCATTATGCTTGGCGGTCTTTTAATGACGCTTATCGAATTTCCAACGCAGGTTGACCCCAGCCAAGTTCCGGAGGAGATGATTTTTCGTCTGGGTCTTGCGGTTGGGGTTTTATTGCCGCTGCTGTACTTGATCCCGATCGCTTTGGTCACGCGTTACAAAATCACTCGAGCCGTTCACGCCTCAATTCGAGCTGAGTTGGACCAGCGCGGGAGTGCCTGAGGTTGAGGCCCCGGCAACCTCTGCAACGGCGCACTTGGCGTTTAGCTGCGCGTAGCCTCGGGACGCATATTGCTGTCGAATGTTATAACAAAGTCGCCATCACCAGTTGAAGGCTCAGCGCAAATAAACGCAGCGTCGATAAAACGAATAAGCCGAACCGGACCGGTATGGTGTTCACCAAGACGTGCCAAAGGCTATGGACAATTTTGATCCCGACGTGGGCCCACGCGAGTTGCGCATTAACGGCATCGCTTTGCCCCACTAGGGTGAGTATGACCACAACCGCATAAAACAACGTGGGTCGCGCCATAAGCTGCATCGTTATGGGATTGGCAGGCGACGATTGGTGGCAATTGGGGGGCAGTATCTTGTCCGCGCCCGCTGGCGGCTGAAAGGTTGAGGTCTGCTTTCAGAAGGGCTGGAAGCCGGGTGGCGGTCCTCCAAACCAGCATGACTAAAGACCAAAGTATTAAA
>JABGWC010000272.1 GCA_018645765.1 Gammaproteobacteria bacterium
CACGTAATCTTCCGGGTCTTCTGGCAAATTATAATTGACGACGTGGCTGATGTTGTCGACGTGAATTCCACGTCCAGCGACATCGGTGGCCACCATAACTTGAATATCGCCATCCTTAAACTCGTCCAGCGTCTTGATGCGCTTTCGTTGAGCGACTTCGCCCGTGAGCAATCCTGTTTTGAACCCTTGTCGATACAGCTTTTCCTCAAGCCGCCGGGTTTCATCGCGGCGATTTACAAACACGATCACTTTACTGTCGGTTTGTTGGGCAATGAGGTTGCACAGGACCATGAATTTTTCTGATTCGGAGGTGAAATAAATCAGTTGTTCGACACTGCTGACGGCAACCTGCTCGGGCGCAATTTCGATTCTGACGGGGTCCAAGGTCCAAGTTTTTGCAAGCCGTTTGATGTCTTCGCTAAAAGTCGCGCTGTATAGCTGGGTTTGTCGCTTATCTTTCTTTGGCGTTCGCTGAACGATGGCTTTCACATCCGGGATGAAGCCCATATTCAACATTCTGTCGGCCTCATCAATCACGAGCGTTTCGACCTGGCCGAGATTGATAACCCCAGAACGGCAGAAATCAAGCAATCTACCTGGGGTTGCGACAATGACCTCAACCGGTCTTTCAAGTTCTCGTTTCTGCTTTTCATAATCGATGCCGCCGACCACAGCCATCACGTGCAGGTCAGTGAATTCGGTCAACAGTTCAGCATCTGATGCGATTTGCATGACCAGTTCTCGGGTCGGTGCAATGATGAGCGCGAAGGGGGTGCCGGGCTTGCGGGCTTGGCGCTCAGGGTTCTCCAAATGGTAGGTGATAATGGAAATTAAAAACGCCGCGGTTTTGCCCGTGCCGGTTTGCGCCTGCGCGATCACATCTTCGCCATCCAAGCTGTGGGGCAAGACTTCTTTTTGGATCGGTGTACAGTTCGAGAAATTAAGTTTTCGGATCGCCAGGTTCAGTGGCTCAGGCAGATCAAGATCTATGAAATCCTGGCCAAGCAAGGGTAGGTCCGCGGGCGGTTGTTTTGCCCGGGACTTTTTGCCCTGATCGGAAGGCTGTTTGGCAATCTGTTGCGTCTCTGCCAGTTTGGGTGTTGAACGCTGTTTTGGGGCAGGCTTCTTTTGAGCGGGCTTTTTGGTCGACGCTGATTTCTTGGCAGGTTTGGCTGGCGCCTTTTTGGCTTTGAATAGGTTTGAAAAAATACTCATGCTCGGCAATCTGCAGTGAAGGCGACGCCATGCTGGGGTTGCTGTGATTTCATAGAGTTTTATCTTATTGCTTTAGGAATTTGCGCGCTCAGCGGTCCATTTCGCTGGCTTTGACAATGCAACAAACTAGGACATCAAGCGCTTGATCGAGCTCTATCATATCAGGAAAGCTGGGGGCGATTCGGATATTCTTATCCTCGGGATCGCGCCCATAAGGAAAGGTTGCACCGGCTGGCGTAAGCTTTACCCCTGCCGCATTCGCCAAAGCAATGACTTGTGTCGCGCTGGCGGCTTTCAAGTCTAGCGAAACGAAGTAACCGCCGCCCGGTTTACTCCAGGTCGCAAGGTCTGCTTCGGCCAGTGGCATCAGTTTTTCTTGAACCCGCTGGAATTTTGGCTCGAGGATCACTCTATGCGCGGCCATATGCTTTGCAATGTCGTTTGAGTCTTTTAGTAGGCGGGCATGTCGCAGCTGATTCACCTTGTCAAAACCAATCATCTGCGGCGTAAGAAATGTTTCGAATCCTTGTAGCATCGGCTCGCTTAAGCCGCAAAATGCCAGCCCAGCGCCTGCAAAGGTGATTTTGGAAGTTGATGCGAAGAGCGCGACTTGATGCGCTGTTTGGGCGGCCTGCGCGCGCGCCATGAGGTTGGTAAGGGGCATGGTTCGAGGGTCTAAATCGTGTGCCGCGTAAGCGTTATCCCACATGAGGATAAAGTCTTTACCTGCAAGATTTGGCAGATTCGCGAGCCGCTCGACAGTTGCTTGGCTGTACGTGTGTCCAGTTGGGTTGCTGTGCTTTGGCACGCACCAGATGCCTTTGATATTTTGGTCTTGGCGGACCAGGGCCTCAATTTTAGTCATGTTGGGGCCGTCAGCGTCAAAGCCCACAGAGATCATTTCAATGCCCAAGTGCTCACAGATCGTAAAGTGGCGATCATATCCAGGCACCACGCAAATAAATTTGAAGGTCTGCATCGGATCATTTTCTTGCCAGGTCCTGAGCCGCCAAACCAGAAACTGATACATCAGCGTGAGGCTGCTGTTGCCGCCGGCCATGATGTACTTGGGATCAACGTCAAGCAACGTGCCGCCCAGCGCGCGTGCCTCGGGTATCCCCAGCAGACCGCCATAATTACGGGCATCGGTGCCATCGACTGTCTTAAAGTTACCAGCGATCATATCTTCTAAGGCGCAGCTGAGATCGAGCTGATCGGAGCAAGGTTTGCCTCGCGTCAAATCCAGCGCAAGGCCAGCGCTTAGATATTGATCGTATTGCGCGTCAATCGACGTGGTCATGGGTTGATCCTTGGGTGCGTATCCTGGGCTGACAAGCCAGTTTGCTCATCGATGCCTAGCATTAGGTTTAAGTTTTGAACGGCGGCGCCAGCAGCCCCTTTGCCAAGATTATCTAAGCGGGCCACAAGCAAGCTTTGTTGTTCATCACCAAAGGCGAAGAGGTCGACCCGGTTGGTGCCATTGCAGGCCTGGGGTTCTAGAAAGTTCCCAGCTAACCCGGCGGTATGATTGGGTTCTTGCACCTGAATGTTTGGCTCGTTTTGGTAAAAATTCTGCCAATGTTCTGTAATGCTTGCGGCGCTGGTCGGTTTTGCGAAGTGATTTGACGTCAAGCCAATTTCGACCAACATCCCTTGATAAAAGTCACCGACATGAGGCAAAAAGACGGGGTCGTTCTGCAGCTTTGCAAATTGCGTCATCTCAGCTAAGTGCTTGTGTTTGAGCGTAAGGCCGTAGGGTCTGCACGCCGTCTGGGACTGTTCTTGGTAATCTTTGATCATGGCCTTACCGCCACCAGAATACCCGCTCAAAGCGCTGACAAATATCGCCTGGTCAGGTTTTAATAAGCCCAGTGCAATCAGTGGTCTTAGGAGCAAGATGAACCCCGTAGGATAGCAGCCTGGGTTGCTGACGCGCTGTGCAGTTTGAATCTTGCGACGTTGCTCAGGGCACAGTTCTGGCAGACCATAGGTCCAGTCTGGATGGGTTCGATGGGCTGTGCTGGCATCAATTAAGCGCGCCTTTGTTGCAAGCTGTGCCGTTTGACGCGCCGCGTCATCGGGCAAACATAAGATTGCAACGTCTGCAGCACTCAGGGCTGCCCGTTTTGCCGCATCGGTTTTGCGCTCAGCATCCAACAGCTCGATGAGCTCGATATCGCCGCGCTCGGCCAAACGGTCCTTTATTTGCAGGCCGGTGGTGCCGTTTTGACCATCGATAAAAATTCTAAACATAAGGCTTTCCTGTCGTTGCTCAATGATATCACGACGAATCGCCGGCGATAGCAGCCTTATCTAGAGAAATGCGTTGAAGTAAGGGTTTTATGCGAGATCACGGATTCGCTCTAGCCGGTCGCGGCTCATGTCCAGTACTTCAGGCGATTGAAACCAAGGCGCTTGCAGGACCTGGGCTAGGGTGACATCAGGCAGGTCAAGATCTCGTAGATGGTGGATGAACTTGAGCTGCTGAAACCCATCAAACCAATTGAGCAAGGCGCGTTGAAAGTGGGCTTGCCGTCCCGTGTTGGATTCAAGTTTCCGAAAGGTGCTCAGGCAGTGACTGTTGGTAAAGTAACTTTGAATTTTGGTGCTCGCAATGGCCTTGATTGCGTCCGTTGTTTCTGCGCTGGCTAAGGCGGCGAGCAGCGCTTGCAGATGAACAAATGTCTCTGGATTATAAAAAAGAGCTGTTTTTTCTAAATTTTGATCAATGAGCGCACGAACCCCTGTGCCGGTGCCGATGGGCACGCGTTGAGAGAGTCGGGGCGACAACACGACCCGGGCACCTTCGTGCCGGATTATCGGTCCAATTTTGGCCAATTTATTGAGTAAGTAAAAATCCTCGCCCGTTGCCCGTTTTGGAAAGCCCCTTACCTGGGCATAGGCGGCGGCGTTGACGGCAATGATTGAGCCAAGGCTTGCATGACCGAAACGTGAACCGGCCCACCTCAGCCCGCCGGTGAAGTGACTCAATTTCAATTCGTATAGGCGCATCGCGGTTTTGAGATGCTCGGGCGTCGGTAACCTGTGGCGGTAGGCGTAGACCCAACCGGCCGCATCACTGGGCTGGGTTTGGGTAAAGTAATCTTTGGGCAAGTGCGCATCAGCATCGGTTGAGTGAATGATCGGAGTTTGAACAATGCCCTCATTAATGAGTTTCAAAGCAATATCAGCGCCGATCTTGCGCGCTAAGCCTACGCCCTGTCGCTCTGGGATGTACGCACCGGGATGGCACCGGTTAATCACGACTAAGCCAGCTTTGTGTTTTTGAAGGCTGGTTTGCCAGCTAGCATGGGGGCCTGGCCGCGTGCAAAAGGCCTCAAAATGCGCCAGTAATGCAAGGGTTTTCGGATGATAGGCTGGGGCATTAATCACAAGAATCAGTAAGCTATCGGTTGGCATTTCAGCCCAGAGCCGAGTGAGGGTTGCGGGCCGTTCTGAATAGGCCGGAATCACGAGTACCTGCGCGAATTGACGGTTTAGCGTGATCTCGAATCCATCGGGTTCTGAATACTGCGCGAGGTATTGGTCGATGGCGGTCTGTTGTCGGTGGCTGAACACGCAGGCCTAATGCAGTCGCGGTCTAATCGGAAGTGCGGCAAGCACAGCGGCTTCTTCGGTTACCCAGAATTCTAATCGCGTCTCAACTTCGCTTGGGTCAAAGTAGGTCAAGGCAAGATCTAGGAACAATTGATGATGCTGAGATTCACTGCGCGCAAGGCTTTGATAAAAGTTCGCAAGTTTTGCGTCATCAAGCGCGTTGCCAATCATCTCGAACCGCTCAGCGCCTCTGGCTTCTATCACCGCAGCAGAGAGCAAGCGATCGAGAAAGTAGTCCTGGCTGGTCTTGCGTAAGTGTTGCCGTAGGGCATTGACATAGTGGTCTTTAACGTCGGCCGTAAGACTAGACCCGCGCGCCTCGATGAGTCGATAGACTTGCCTGAAGTGGTTTAACTCTTCCAGCGCTAAGTCGATCATTGCGCGGGTCAATTGCGTGCGGTCAGGGTAATGAGTCACCATCGACATGGCCATAGAAGAGGCTTTTCGCTCATTGGCGGCATGATCTTGCAGAAAGGTTTCGAAATCTGCGAGTACGCACCGCAACCAATCCTTGGAAGATTGAACCTTTAATTTCATAGTATCCGCCGAATAAAGACCGCGATGTCTTCGATTTCCTCGAGGCACACCTGGTGTGCCATCGGGTAATCCTGCCAGGTGACGTCATAGCCCAATCGGATCAGGTTTTCTCGGGCAGTGGCGGCTCTCATGATTGGAATCATTGGATCGCTCTGGCCATGCCCCATGAAAATCGGAAGGGCCAGGTTTTCGTCGTGACGTTCTGTCTCGAGGCTTTGGGGGTCGTGCAGGTAAGTGGAGATCGCAATCACACCCGCAAGGCGATTTTGAAGCCGGAGCGCTGTGTGTAAGGCGATGACGCCACCTTGCGAAAATCCCGCTAGGATGATCCGATGACTCTGGATCCCTGCGTCAAGTTGTTGGTCGATAATGAGCTGTATTTGATCGGCGGATGCTTGGACATCATCCGAGCTGCCGCGCTCTGAATGAAATTGAAAGTCATACCAAGCGCGCATCTCGTCGCCATTGTTAATGGAGACTGGGCGAATTGGCGCATGCGGAAAGATGTAACGAATAGCAATATCAGACAGGCCGAGTTCGGGTACGATGGGTTCAAAGTCGTGCCCGTCGGCGCCCAGGCCATGCAACCAAATTAAGCACGCATCAGCAGTTATTTCCGGTTCAATTGAGATGTGCTCAAGCATGATTGTTTCCTCGTGACGTAAATGGGCAGAGCATAACTCGGATCAGGTTGATCCTCTAGATCATCTGCCCACGGCCCGATTTGCTCACGACGAGTGATTGTGCCTAAATATCGAAAGACATATAGGAGATGCAAATGGGACCACTAACAGGAATTAAAATCATTGAATTGGCCGGTATTGGCCCGGGTCCCTTCTGTGGAATGATGCTGTCAGATATGGGCGCCGAAGTGATCCGCGTGGATCGCTTGGGTAGTAGAGCGCGTGGACAAGATGTTTTGAACCGAGGCCGAAAATCGATCGCAGTTGACTTGAAGTCGGATGCGGGCCGCGAAGTCGTGTTGAAGTTGTGTGAGTCCGCAGATGCTATTTTTGAAGGATTTCGACCGGGGGTTACCGAACGGTTAGGGCTCGGACCGGATGATTGCCGCGCCCGTAATAAGCGCCTAGTTTATGGGCGAATGACGGGCTGGGGACAGGATGGGCCAATGGCACAAGCCGCCGGGCACGATATTAATTACATTGCACTGACTGGGGCGCTGCATGCGATTGGACCGAAAGACGGTAAACCGGTTCCGCCTCTGAATTTGGTTGGTGACTTTGGCGGCGGGGGAATGTTGTTGGCCTATGGGTTGGTTTGCGCGTTGTTAGAGGCCGGGCGCTCCGGTGAGGGGCAAGTCGTTGATGCGGCGATGGTGGATGGTGCCGCGGCCCTCATGGCGATGTTTTTTACGATGAAAGCGGGCGGAATGTTTCAGGAATCAAGAGCGAGCAATATGTTGGATGGTGGCGCTCACTTTTATGGTACCTATGAAACCAAAGATGCAAAGCATATTGCGCTCGGCTCTATTGAACCTCAGTTTTATGCCTTGCTCATTGAAAAGGCCGGATTAGATGCCGAAGATTTCAGTGCTCAGATGGATCAAAGTCGTTGGCCGGAATACCAAGAGAAGTTAACGCGCGTGTTTAAAACCAAAACCCGAGATGAATGGACCGCCATCATGGAAGGCTCGGATGTGTGTTTCGCGCCAGTGCTTGCACTCAGTGAAGTGGCTGAGCATCCCCACAATAAAGCGCGTGGCACCTTTCAAGAGCTGGACGGCTTAACCCAACCGGCACCAGCGCCGCGCTTTAGCCGAACTGGCGTAAGTCTAAGCCATCCCTCACGGGCACCGGGTCAGGATAGCGAACAGGTCTTGCTGGATGCGGGGTACGATGCCGAGGCTGTGGCCGAAATGATTCGCACGGGCGCCGTGAGTATTCCGGGGTAAGTCTTGGCTAGGTTAGTGCACTATGCGGCGGCTTTTGAGTCGGCGGTGAGCAACTCTGAGGATTTCTGGACGGCGGCGGCCGAGCGAGTGGCTTGGATTAAACCGCCGGTCACGACTCGGCGGTCTCGAGACGATGGCTTGGCTGACTGGTATGAAGGCGGCACGCTGAATACCTGCCATCTTGCACTGGATCTGCACATCGAGCAGGGCCGAGGGGATCAGGTTGCCTTAATTTATGACTCCCCCGCCTCGGGCAAGGTGCAGCAATGGACTTACGACGAGTTGCTTGCTGAGGTTGCTCGACTCGCTGGATTGTTGGCGAGTGAAGGGGTCTCGTTGGGTGATCGCGTGATTATTTATTTGCCGATGGTGCCAGAGGCCGTGTTTGCGATGTTGGCCTGCGCCAGGATTGGCGCAATTCATTCTGTGGTTTTTGGGGGATTTGCCGCAAAAGAATTGGCAACCCGAATTGATGATGCGACGCCAAAAGTGCTTCTGACGGCCAGTTGTGGCCTCGAGTTTGATCAAGTAATCCCGTATTTGCCATTGGTCGATGAGGCCTGTCAGTTGGCCCGGCACACGGTTTCGACTCGGATCATTCTGCAGCGTAAGCAACTGCGCGCAACCTTGCAAAACGGTGACCTTGATTGGCAGGCGGCCATTGCCCGTGCTGAGCCGGTCGGTTTTGTCGAAGTTCCCGCGAGTCACCCGCTGTATATTCTCTACACCTCTGGTACAACGGGGAAACCCAAAGGGGTAGTGCGTGATCACGGCGGCCATGCGGTTGCATTACTTCAAAGTATGGCGGAAACCTACGGCGTGGCGGCTGGTGACGTGTTCTGGGCAGCCTCGGATGTGGGGTGGGTCGTTGGCCATTCTTATATTGTTTATGCGCCCCTAATGGCAGGGTGCACGACGATCTTATTTGAAGGTAAGCCCGTTAGGACGCCGGATGCAGGCACTTTTTGGCGCGTCATTGAGACGCATGGCGTGAATGTGTTTTTTACCGCACCGACCGCGTTTCGAGCCATTCGCAAAGAGGACCCTGCCGGAGATCGGCTGAAAGATTATGATTTGAGCAGCCTGCGGCAGGTGTTTGTGGCGGGCGAGCGGACCGACCCGTCAACGTTTCAATGGCTGAGTAGTTTGTTGAAGCGTCCTATTATCGATCATTGGTGGCAGACCGAAACAGGTTGGCCGGTGGCGGGGGTGCCCCAGGGTTA
>JABGWC010000251.1 GCA_018645765.1 Gammaproteobacteria bacterium
CTAAATCCGTTAACGCATTGATCCCTGCATGGGCCGTTAGCGCCACCTGACGCAAGCCCTCATTGCCCAGCAAACTCATATAAATGGTCGCCGCAGTCACCAACAACCCTTGATTGGTGCAGATATTAGAGGTCGCTTTACCTCGGCGAATATGCTGCTCCCGGGCTTGCAATGTCAGGGTATAGCCAGGCTGACCTGTTTGGTCTACCGTTCGGCCAATAATCCGACCCGGCATCTGTCGCACAAATTGCTGTCGACAACACATAAAGCCCAAATACGGGCCTCCGGACGCGAGCGGTATACCCAGGGGTTGACCCTCCCCAACGGCAATGTCGGCGCCCCGAGCGCCCCATTCACCGGGCGGCTTAATCAGCGCCAAGGCCGTTGGATTGACGACCCCAATCACCAGCGCGCCGGCGCTTGCGGCCTGATCTGTCAAATAGTCGACGTCATCAAGACCTCCAAAAAAATTCGGATAACTGATGACCAACGCGGCCGCATCGTCCAGCGCCGCACCGACCGATCCGGGTAGGCAGCCTGAACCGGGATCGTAATCGAGCACATCGAGGATCAAACCCTGATTTTTAACAATCGTGTGGCAAACCGCATGATAATTGGGGTTAAGGTTACCCGCGACCACAATCCGATTGCTTTTGTTGGTTTTATTGGCTCGAACCGCCATCAACATGGCCTCCGCCAAGGCGGTTGCGCCGTCATAGACCGAGGCATTGGCGACATCCATTGCCGTGAGCCGGGTCATCATGGTTTGGAATTCGTAAATCAATTGCAACGTACCCTGAGAGGCTTCGGCCTGGTAAGGCGTGTAGGCTGTCATGAATTCACCGCGGCCCACCAAGTCCCATACTGCCGCCGGGATATGGTGCTCGTAGGCGCCTGCGCCTAAAAAGCTCAAGTCAACTTCGTCGAGTCGCGCCCGTTGGTCCATCAACCGCTGCAGCGCCATCTCGGAGATGCCCGAGGGCACCTCGGTTAAGGTTGCGCCGCGCAGATTTCCAGGGATTTCATCAAACAACGCATCGATATTGGGCACCCCGATGGCGCCTAACATTTCTTGCTCGTCTAATGCCGTGTGGGGGATAAAGGGCATCTAGGGTTTCCTCAAAAAAATTAGTGATCGTCCGCCGCGCAGAGCGCCCGATAGTCCGCTGGTGTCAGAAGTTCATTCAACGCCTTGTCATCAGCAGGCTGAAGCTTAAAAAACCAGCCGCCGTCGAAGGGCGCCTCGTTGACCGTTTCCGGCGCAGCATCCAGCACATCATTAAAGCCAATAATCGTGCCGGCAACCGGCGCATAAATATCAGAGGCCGCTTTGACAGACTCGACAACAGCCACTTCCTCGCCCACCTGCACCGTTCGACCTATCTCCGGTAATTCAACAAAGACCACGTCTCCCAGGGCATCCTGCGCGTGATCACTGATGCCAACCGTCACGGTGCCATCAGCTTCCAATCGCGCCCACTCATGGGATGCCAGATAACGAACATTGTCTCGGGTTTCAGCCATGATTTAGATTCCTCATAATGTGAACTTCTACGAAATTACGGTGTAAACGGGCTTGCCGTGCCGCACGAACGGTAGTGAGACGGGTTCTAGCGGTAGTCGTTTTCCCCGAATTTCAACAAACATGGGCTGGGTTGTTGCGGAGACTCGCGCAAACCCAATGCCGCTCTGTAAGGTCGGCGAGAAGGCCCCACTGGTCAGCGCCCCAACACATGCGTCCCCGCTATAAACCGGATAATGGACTCGAGGCACGCCCCGCTCTTTTAGGATCACCCCAATCAAACGCGGCTGCACGCGAGCGGCTCGCGCAGCTTGCACAGCCGCTTCCCCAATGAAATTTCGGTCATTATGAACCACTGTCCAGGCCATGTTACAGGCAAGCGGGGACACCCCTTCATCCATATCGTTGCCATATAGATTCATGCCCGCTTCGAGCCGCAAGGTGTCTCGCGCACCCAGGCCAATGGGGCGAACGCCACCCGCCAACAAAGCCTGCCAAAGCGCCTCAGCGCCAGCGTTCGGTAGAATAATTTCGGCGCCCTGCTCGCCGGTATACCCCGTACGGGCAAAAAACCAATCGCCCACAAAGCCACTTTCAAACACGGCCAATTGGCTGAGCAAACGCGCTTGTGCTGGATCAAGAACAGACTGCAAGATGCTGAGCGCTTCCGGGCCTTGCACGGCAAGAATCGACAACTGCGCGGGCGTTGCGACAACCACCTCAAAGGCTTCGGAACACGCTCTGATCCAGGCCAGATCTTTTTCGCGCGTGGCGCAATTCACAACCAGACGATACCCCTCAGTCAATCGATAAACGATCAAATCATCCAGGACCCCACCCTCATGATTCAGCATGGCGCTATATAGGGCCTGACCCGAAGCCTTTAATCGATCAACATCATTGGCCAACAATTTTCGAAGGAACGGCTTGGCCTCCAAGCCAAGAATATCAATGACCGTCATGTGGGAGACATCAAACATGCCTGCAGACTCGCGGACCCAGTGATGCTCATCCAACTGAGAGCCATAGTGAATAGGCATTTCCCAGCCCCCAAAATCCACCATTTTTCCGCCCGCATCAATGTGGCATGAGTTGAGACACGTTTTCTTAAGCATGAGCCATCCTTTAAAGGAGCTGAATTGTAACCAGTTTCGATCGGGCTGACGCCGAAACTAAATCAGCTTCACTAGAAATTTTCTTCATGTCGGCACGGATTACAGATGCCCTGCTGCGGCCAAGCTGAGCGCTTCTTTTAAGCGGGTCTGATCCTGCAACCATCGCATGCCCGTGCTTCGCGCCAGTCTCAGCAAAGGACTTGGGGGATCAAACACGCGTTTGAGCAGATCTGTCGCGGCGGTCATTCTTAAGTTGACGGGGCGACGCTGCGCCTCATAGCGCCTAAGCGCCTCGCTCAATGACTGTCTTTGATCGAGTCTTAAATTCTCGATGGCTTGTGATAGGCCAATGACGTCTGCAAACCCTAAGTTTAATCCTTGCCCAGCCAGCGGATGAATGCTGTGGGCGGCGTCACCCACTAAGACCGACCGGCCTTTTGTGTAGCGGATCGCATGCTGCTGTTGAAGCGGAAAAACGGCGCGCGCGCCGATCGCCGTCACGGAGCCTAAAGCGCGCGCACTATGCACCGAAACCATCGCCGAAAATTCTTTGTCGCTGCAGCTCAGTTGCGCTTGCGCCTGGGTCGACGACCAAACGAGCACGCTATGATTCGGCTCCGGTAACGGTAAAAAGGCCAATGGCCCCTCTGGGGTAAAACTTTGCCGCGCAATGCCTTGGTGCGGCAAAGCCGTTTCTGAGACGCACACCAACGCCGTTTGATCATAGCGCCAGGCAACGCTTCGAATGCCCAGCAAGTCCCGTGTGCGCGAGGCACTGCCATCCGCCCCAATCAAAAGCCCGCTTTCAATTGTCTCGCCCGTTGTCAGGGTGATCGACACCGTCGCGTCATTCTGCTGAAGATCAACAATGCCCACTTCAAACTGTTGCGTCAGCGCCTCAGCAATCGATGGCTGGCAAATCGCGTTGAATACTGCGTTCAGTAACCGATGATTTTCAATGATATAACCTGCGGACGGCAATGACAGTTCGCCGCTGCCATCACCGTCCCAAACCGTCATGCCTGAAACGGCACAACCCGCTTGATCAAAAAACGCCGGGTCAACCCCCAATTGTGTGAGAAAGTTGACCGAGACGGGATTGATGGCGCTCACCCTAGGGGATCGGTCAAGCCCCAGAACCTGAGTTGTTGCACTGGCACCACTTGGCGCTAACCCGTGATCAAAGATCAGGCCCTTTAACCCTTGGCGCGTTAACGCCAAGGCCGCCGAGAGTCCAACGAGGCCGGCGCCAGCAATGACAAAATCATATCGCGCCATGATCAGGCTCCTGACAAACGGGGCAACTCATGAGCTCGGCTTCATGCTATGCGGGCCTGCTTGGGCTGGGTTCCGCGTCAATTGCGATCGTCAAAACCACCACGCGAATGTATTCAAGGATCTCCATAAAATCGCTTTCATTGTCTTCGGAGTCGGGAACTGGAGCCAACGACCGAGCGATTGCAGCAAGATCCTCGAGCATTTCTCGAATATCCGGCTGCGCCAACAAGCCTTCGGCGTGCTGCGCCATGCCCAGCCCATGTAAGAATCCGCTACACCAACAGGTCAATTCAGAAAACCGCTCATCCATTGGCGCATCGTCGTCCGGCAAGAGGAGCGTCAAATCAAAATCCGAAAATTCTTCTAAACTTTCAACCGCCGCCTGATGCAGCTCAGCAGTGACCTGCATCAAACCTTGGCTGACCGAGGTCAGCGCTAGCCAATCTGCGACCGTCTGTTGCGGGAGCTTTTTTTGACGCCTATCAGCCAGCGCGGCATGCGCGACGATCTGGCCATGAAATTCTGCGGGCCCACAATCACTGCCTGCCGCTTTCAATAAGTCTGTAATAGAGTCGGTCACCGAAGGTTGTCCATTATCCGCGCCCCTATTGTATGAGAAAGTCCTGTTCCTGGCGAGGTTCAACCATCTCAGCGTTTGCTTTGAATTGACCTTAGTCCTAACCGACCTATATATTAACGGATTCGCTAAGGAGGCCATCTTGAGCCCGACTGACCTGGAAACCAAACTCGACGAACTGACCCAACTCTGCGAGGCTTTGCTTTCAAAGCAACAACAGCTCACTTCAGACAATCAACGTCTCACTCAGGAACGCGCACAGCTCCTTGAACGTAATGTAGCCGTTAAAAGCAAAGTTGAGGGCATGATTCTTCGACTTAAATCTCTGGAGCAAGACTAAGATGGCGACGTCTGAAACCATAACCGTTTCTATTTTTGATAAAGACTACCAAGTCAGCTGCCCTGCCGATGAGGTTCAAGCGCTCAGAGATTCGGCTTTCTACCTGGATCAAAAGATGCGCGAGATTAAGAAGTCCGGCAGCGTGCTCGGCTTAGACCGTCTTGCCGTCATGGCCGCATTGAACATTACGAACGATTTCTTGTCCGTAGACCGAGAACATCAAAACTCACAGCTATCGCTTGTGGATAATCACGAAGTGCTTAAACACAGCGAGCAGCGCGTTGATGCCTTGATTGAAGCTTTAAAGGCCAGCAACCTCTAACCCGGATTAGCGCACAATCCGTCGCGCCTTTCATCTGGAGACTGTTATACTATTGGCCACGCCCTGGGTTGTTTGCCAGTCGATATGTCCTCGACCCTTTAAGCGACCGCTAGGGGGTCTTTTTTCGATACTTGTGCGCATATCCGTTTTGCGGGGAGCCTTCGGGTCGTTGGAGACCACCGTCTTGAACCGCAGGGTTC
>JABGWC010000135.1 GCA_018645765.1 Gammaproteobacteria bacterium
CACAGACTGAGCGTAGTCCCGGTGGGTCAAGGGAATCCCTGCGTAGGCTGCACAACCCGATGCCGCGGTGATCCCAGGCACGACTTGGAATGCGATACCGGCCTCGATGAGTTCGGCAAGCTCCTCGCCACCGCGACCAAAAATAAAGGGATCCCCCCCCTTCAACCTGACAACCCGCAGACCTTGACGTGCGAGGGTCACAAGACGCGCATTGATCGACGTTTGAGGCGTTGAGTTCAGTCCACTTTGCTTGCCCACGTACTCAAACGTTGCATCGCGCCGGGCGCGATCCAAGACCTTTGCGGACACCAAGTTGTCATACAGAATCACATCAGCACGTTGCAGCAACTGCAACGCCTTAAGCGTTAACAAGTCCGGATCTCCTGGACCCGCACCCACCAAAAATACTTCCCCGGCACCCTGGGTGGGCTCAAAAAGATAGCCGTCTGCCAAATCATCTTCACCCGCTTCCGCATGGCTAAACCCAGGCCCTGCGAAAAACGCCTCGGTGGTGATGCGGCGGGTTCGAATATCTGGGATTGCCGCCTTCAGCCGCGGACGACGCGACTTTAAATACGCCGCGCCTCGCACCAGGCTCTGAGGCACCAGTGATTCAAGTTGCTCACGAAGGTATCGCGTTAACACTGGCGAGGATCCGCCCGTACCAACACTGAGCAAGACCGGGGACCGGTTAACAATTGCCGGAAAGATCACGGTGCTCAGGCTCGGCTGATCCACAACATTGACCGGCAGGTTTTGGGCTTGCGCGGCAAGCGAGACCCTTTCATTCACCAACGCATCATCGGTGGCCGCAACGACCAAGCGCATCCCCACCACGTCTGATGCATCAAAGGTCTTCTCGCGCCAGGCATGATCAGCCGATAACGCCGTCAGATCGAATTCAAGCTTTGGCGAAACGCACACCAAGACCGCCCCAGCCTCACTGATCAGTACAGCCTTACGACGGGCAATTTCCCCTCCCCCGACCAAGAGCACCGGCGCGCCCTGAAGATTAAAGTGCAGCGGTAAAAAATCCACTATTGTGCGAGCAGTCGCGTCTTGCCGCCAAGGTAAGGCCTTAGCGCGTCTGGCACGGTAACCTGCCCTTGATCATCCTGAAAATTTTCAAGCACCGCCACGAGCGTGCGACCGACGGCAAGGCCGGAACCATTGATGGTATGAACCAACTCTGGCTTGGCATTGGCTTCAATTCGGTAACGGGCCTGCAAGCGCCTAGCTTGAAAATCTTTGAAGTTACTGCAAGAAGAAATCTCTCGATACTGGTTTTGCCCAGGTAGCCAAACCTCTAAATCATAGGTTTTGCTCGAAGAGGCGCCAAGATCGCCTCCACACAGGTTCATTACACGATACGGCAACTCCAACTTCTGCAGGATAGTCTCGGCATGCTGCGTTAAGGCCTCATGCGCGGCCTCGCTCTCCTCGGGCGGCACCAGCTGCACGAGCTCAACTTTCTCAAACTGATGCTGGCGAATCATGCCCCGGGTATCTCGACCATAGCTGCCCGCTTCGCTTCTAAAACACGGCGTATGACAGACCATTTTGATGGGAAAATCATTCATCGCCAAAATTCGGTCGCGATATAAATTCGTAACGGGCACTTCTGCGGTGGGAATCAAATATAAGGCCCGCTCTAAATCAACTCGAAACAAGTCATCACCGAATTTTGGCAGTTGGCCCGTGCCCTTCAATGCGTCTTCGTTCACTAAAAACGGCACGTAAACTTCTTGGTAGCCGTGCTCATTGACGTGAGTATCGAGCATGAATTGTGTCAGCGCCCGCTGAAGCTGCGCCAACTCGCCTTTAAGCGCCACAAACCGAGATTGCGCCATGGAGGCGGCGACATCAAAGTCCATCAACCCGCCGCGTTCGCCGAGACTGACATGATCTTGTGCGGCAACGTCAAACACCCTCGGCGTACCCCAGCGCCTTACCTCAACGTTACTCGTTTCATCGCGCCCCTCAGGTACGGTCTCATCCGGGATATTCGGCAAGCTCATCAGGACCGTTTGCAGCGCTTGCGAGGCATCATCGAATACGATTTTCTGATGATCCAGTTGTGCGCCCAAGTCAGAGACCGTCGCCATAATGGGCGCCGTGTCTTCGCCTTTCGCCTTAGCTTGCCCAATGGCCTTTGACACGCGGTTTCGTTCTGCCTGCAGGGTTTCCATCGCGGTTTGAGCGGATTTTCGCTTGGCCTCCAGCCCCGAGAGCGCTTCAACATCGAGTACAAACTGACGACGAGCGAGTTGGCCCGCGAGCATCGGCAAGTCACCTCGAATCAACTTTGGATCTAACATGGAACATCTCCCTTGTAACAAAGCGCCTGAAAGACTTTCGAAAAAACCTTCAACGCAACCAATGCGTACCGACGAAAGCCCGCAATCTTAGAGAAATGACTGTGCGACATCAATGGCCCAAAACCCATCTTGCCGCCGTAATCCCTGCCGCAAGCGCAAGCAAGCAGCCGAATAACGTCGCGGCCATATAGGCAAGTGCAACCGTAAACCGGCCTTCAACTAACAACTCATAGACCTCGAGACTGAAGGTTGAAAAGGTGGTAAATGCGCCAAGCAGACCCACCGTCAGAAAGAATCGAAGTTCTTCAGGCAGCTCCAAACGTTCAATAAAAACATAAGCCACGCCCATCAACGCGCATCCCAAAACATTGACGGAAAAAATGCCTAACGGGAAGCCACCAAAGCCGGCCCGCCCAATACTCATAGCGAGATAAAACCGTAACACAGCCCCCAGTGCACCACCCGTTCCAATCCAAAACCAAATCATCAAAACCTCATCGCATCGTTCTACCCTTGTCGAGTGTGACATCCTTTGCGCGCACTGGGTTTAAGGCGCTTTCGGGTTATCCCCCCCGGGATCACCCGGCTCTGCATCATTTTCATAGCGCTGAAAATCGCTGTCAGCACTGAGCTTGCGCAGGTACACCAGCTTCTCGCGAATCTTACCTTCAAGACCCCGTTCGGTCGGTTCATAAAACACTTGTTCACCAACTGTTTCTGGAAAATAACGCTCTCCAGGGACAAAACCCTCGTCAAAATCATGGGCATATCGATAGCTTTCACCATAACCCATAGACTTCATTAGACTCGTTGCCGCATTCCGCAGATGCATCGGTACCGCCTCTGAGCCGCCCGCCGCAACCAACGCGCGCGCAGCGTGCCACGCCGCGTAAACGGCATTGCTTTTCGCAGCGACGGCCAAATACACAACCGCCTGAGCCAGCGCCAGCTCCCCTTCAGGCGGGCCCAGCCTTCGCTGTACGTCCCAGGCGTTGAGCGTTAACTGCAACGCTCTCGGGTCGGCATTGCCAATATCCTCGGTTGCCATTCGAATCATTCTGCGGGCGATATACAGCGGATCACAGCCACCATCGATCATCCGAGCCAACCAATACAAGGCCGCATCAGGCGACGAGCCTCGAACAGCCTTATGCAAGGCTGAAATTTGGTCAAAGAAGACATCCCCGCGCTTATCAAAGCGACGGGCGTGATCCCCTAAAATCGCTGCCAAATCTTCTGGCGCAAGATGGTCTGTAGACCGGTGGGTCCAGGCAATTTCGAGCAGATTGAGCGCCAAGCGCGCGTCGCCATCGCTCGCTTTTGCAATGGTTTCAAGCACAACGCGCTCTTCTGACTCAGGTAATCTCGCCGCCAGCATGTGCAGACCACGGACTAAAACCTCGCCCAACGCCACGATATCGAGCGCCTTTAACACATAGACCCGCGCTCTCGACAACAAGGCCGCATTCAATTCAAACGAGGGGTTTTCGGTCGTCGCGCCAATAAAAATAACTGTGCCGTCTTCAACATGCGGTAAAAAAGCATCCTGCTGCGATTTGTTAAAGCGGTGCACTTCATCGACAAACAAAAGCGTTCTTTGACCTCTTTGAGCGTGATACCGCGCTTCCTCGATGGCAGCTCGAATGTCCTTTACACCACTCAAGACAGCCGACAGGGCGATAAAATGTGCCTGGCATTGGCTGGCGATCAATCGTGCCAGCGTGGTTTTACCTGTTCCGGGTGGCCCCCAGAGGATCAAAGAGTGGAGCTGACTTTGTTCGATCAGCAGACGAAGCGGTCGGTCATGACCGAGCAGATGATCTTGACCCGATATTTCTTCGAGCGTTTTAGGCCGCATCCGCGCCGCTAAAGGTTGCCCACTGACATCAGGCGCCGTAATGCTGCTTAAAAGATCTTGGGTCGAGACCCTGCCGTCCGTCATGCCCGATCACCCCATGGATTACCGGTCATCGATCACATCAATTCCCTCAGGGATTTCAAATTCAAACAGCGATGAAGGCAAAGCCTCGTTTAAAGCGACCAAGGCCAGGGAAATCGATACCGGCATTTTAGAATGGGTCATTAGCGTGATCTGGCTCGGAACACCCCCTGCGAAGCTCATCCGCACCCAAGCAATCAATGACGTCGACTCTGTTGGCACCAATAGGAAGCGTTCCGCTGCGCCTTGTGTGCCATCAAAGGTGACTGCAAAGGACGCGCCTAACTCAGCCTCGCTCATCAAGAGCACCTTGGCAGGGGACAACGCATCTAAAGCATCAAAGGTTTGTAATTTTAGCTGGGCAAGCAAAGGATCATATTCATAGATTGTCTCGCCATCTGACACGACTAAGGGCTGATCTACAGATTGCAGACGGAATTGCGCGGGTCGCTGGAGATAAAAATCACCCTGCTGCCGTTCGGCCCCTGGACCCGTCGCTTGCTGTTCAAATCGAAGATGCAACTGCTGGAATTGATTCAAAAGATTCATCAACGCAGGCAACGCAAACGCCGCAGGCGCCACGTTTGCAGGCGCCGCCCCAGCGAGGGGGCCGAGACCCAGCATCATAGCGATCATGATGCGCCAAAGACCACGCTTCACCTGCCTGTAAACTGGTCCCACGCCTAACCCCTCAATCCGGCGGCGCATGGGCTAAGACTTCGCGAGAACCATTGCTATTCATCGCGCTGACAATCCCCGCGGCTTCCATCGCTTCAACCATTCGGGCAGCTCGGTTATAGCCTATGCGAAGTTTTCGTTGAACCGCTGAAATCGATGCGCGGCCGCTCTCGGTTACAAACGCAACCGCTTCATCATACAAAGCATCCGCTTCTGGCCCTTCATCCTCGCTACTGGCGCCAGAGCCAGGTAGCAGTTCTGAGTCGGTCCTTGTATCTAGGATCTCTTGCAAATAATTGGGTTCCCCCAAGGCCTTCCAACTCTCCACGACACGGTGTACTTCTTCATCATCAACAAACGCGCCATGAACCCGAATGGGAATGGGCGTCCCACCCGGCATATACAACATATCGCCATGCCCCAATAGCTGTTCCGCCCCACCCTGATCCAGGATCGTTCGGGAATCGATCTTGCTTGACACCTGAAACCCGATCCGGGTCGGGACATTCGCTTTGATCAGGCCTGTGATGACGTCAACCGAGGGGCGCTGGGTTGCTAAAATCAGATGAATACCCGCAGCACGGGCCTTCTGCGCGATTCGGGCGATGAGCTCTTCAACTTTCTTGCCAACGATCATCATCATGTCGGCAAACTCATCAATAATAACAACGATAAAAGGCAAGGTTTCCAAAGTTGGTGCAACCTGGTTTTCATCCTCACTCAGCGGATCGGGCCGCCAAAGGGGATCTGCTATCGGCTCACCCGCTTTGATCGCATCTTTGACTTTGCGGTTAAAGCCACCAACATTCCGAACGCCCATCGCCGCCATCAACCGATAGCGTCGCTCCATTTCAGCAACACACCAGCGCAAGGCGTTGGCCGCATCTTTCATATCGGTGACAACCGGCGTGAGCAAATGCGGAATGCCTTCATAGACTGCGAGTTCCAGCATTTTAGGGTCGACCATGATCAGGCGCACCTCTTCTGGCGAGGCCTTGAACAAAAGCGAGAGGATCATCGCGTTGATTCCAACCGATTTACCGGAACCCGTTGTGCCCGCGACCAAGAGATGGGGCATCTTGCCGAGATCGACCACGACGGGCTCACCTGCAATGTCATGTCCCAAAGCAAGCGATAACGGTGAACTTGACTCATCGTAGGCTCTGGAGGACAACACTTGGCTTAACCTGACGATCTCGCGATCCTCATTGGGAATTTCGATGCCGACGACCGGCTTACCCGGCACCACTTCGACAACGCGAACGCTGATGACGGCGAGCGATCGCGCCAAATCTTTCGCAAGCCCAGAGATGCGACTGACTTTGACCCCGGCTGCAGGCTGTATCTCAAATCGCGTCACAACCGGGCCGGGGAAGACCGCGACCACTTCTGCATCAACGCCATAATCTTTCAACTTCAACTCGAGCAATCGAGACATCGCCTCCAGATCATCTACTGAAAACCCTTTTCCACTATTGATTTCTCGAGCATCCAGCAAGCTCAAAGCCGGCAGGCCTTCAATCGCCTCAATTTTGAACAGATTCCCTTGTTTCTCTCGGGCAGCCCGTTCGCTGATTTGCGGCGGTTTTTCTTCGCGTTTTTGAATTTTTACGGGCACGCGTTTTTGCGCTTTTTCAGCGTGCTGTTCGAGTTTGAATTGCCTCGCCTTGTTTGATTCAACCGCAATGGCCCGATTTTGACGGGCGAGCCGCAATTTTTGGAACAGTGCTTTGACACTCGCAACCGCGCTTATCGTCGCGCTTCCGGTTCGATCCAGGACACTGAGCCAGGATATCTCGATCATGAGCGTCAAGCCGAGCAACAAGGTCGCTAACATGAGGACGGTCGTGCCGACAAAACTTACCCGTGGCAGTAAAAACCCGCTCAGTAACTGTCCTAGCACCCCGCCGCTGCCTTCCCGAAGCCCGCCGCCGAAACCATAAAAGTGTAAGTCAGAGAGCACCGCACAGGCGGCGATTGTTAACAACGAGCCGAAACCTTGAACCAATAGCAGGGCAAACACCCAAGGTTCATCACCGCGGTTCGCAATGCGCTTAACAACGGGAATCAGTAACAGCAGGGGAAAACTCAATGCGGTCAAACCGAATAGAACCAGCAGCACATCGGCGACCCAAGCACCAGAGGATCCGACCAGATTAGACACTTCCGCATCTAAGCCCGTGTACGTCCAACCCGGATCGGTCGGGTCAAAACTGTATAGGGCAACCGCGAACAGCACCGCGAGGAGCAATTGACCAATAATCAAAGATTCTCGTAATCGGGGCGCAAGAATCTCCAGGAAACCAGACGGCGTCTCTGTGTCATTTTCTTTTATTTTTGCTTGTGCCAAAAGTTCACCTTATTGCGCTCATTGATCGGCTCTTACGACCCCAAACCGCCAACGGAAAGCCCCTGTTTGGACCGGCCCGAACCCTTCTCATGCGATCAGAATCTAGTTTCTCGTCTACGCTCCACCTACTCTGAGGTTCTTGGTTGCGTTCACTCTAACCATCTAACCAGCTAGCGTTACATCATAGCCGAGGCCCTGATGTAAATCATCTAAGCTGCTGAGCACGGCTGGGCCAAATTCTAGCCGCAAAACTACCCGCCAGCAGGGGAATGGTTTACCATTAGGCTCGCAGAAACGGCCCTTTCCCAGGCGCGCGGACCAGTCAACCCGAATCCACCGTGTGTGGCTCAAGAGGGGCGTTAGTCGGGTTAAAACGAATCGATAGGACACTGGCGCAACCAATTTAAGCGCACTGTTCTTGGCTGAGTTACGCGTCGGCCGGATCATCGGGCAAGCAATACGGAGACTCTTTAAATGGCAGGACCAACACAACCGCAAGTATTCGACGACGCTTGGGATGACCAGCGCATAGACGCCTTTTATCAGGATCAAAAAGCCCGGGGTGCACGATCTGACTTTGATTTGATCGAGGCCGGCTATCGCGGTATGCGGCCCGACGACTTCTCGCGCTACCTGCAAGTCCTGACGTCGGCAGGGCATCACTTGATGGATACCAATGACCAGGGCGAAACCGTCTGGGATCGCATCGCGCAACATGCATCCGGAGCGGCTTACTTAACCGCTCTGCCTAGCACTGTGCCAGCCGACTAAACGAGCCGTGATGCGATGTAAAGCGCAACATAACGCAAACGACAATCTCGCTCAGGGTTGTCGAGCGCGACCAGCGAGGACAACCCTGAGCTAGAACAGCCCTGAGCTAGAACAGCCTTGAGCTAAAACAGCCTTGAGCTAAAACAGCCTTGAGCAAACCACACGCTCTAACAAGATGCAGTGGCTATAAAATTAAGACATAGTCGTTATTAAATTAAGAGGAACAATGGAACATGGAAACCCGCCATCAAAAACTGCTGATTCTCGGATCTGGTCCTGCGGGCTTCACCGCTGCGGTCTATGCGGCCAGAGCCAACCTTAACCCGGTGATCATTACGGGTATTGAAACCGGCGGCCAGCTCACCACGACAACCGACGTCGACAACTGGCCCGGTGATGTTGAGGGGTTGCAAGGCCCCGAACTCATGCAACGCATGCAGCAACACGCGGAACGCTTCGAAGCCGAAATTCTCTATGACCACATTCATACCTGCGATCTCAGCCAGCGCCCTTTTGTCTTTGAAGGCGATCAGGCAACTTATACTTGTGATGCAGCGATCATCACCACCGGCGCCTCGGCCCGATACTTAGGACTCCCCTCTGAAGAAGCGTTTAAAGGTAAAGGCGTCAGCGCTTGCGCTACCTGCGACGGCTTCTTTTACCGGGGTCAGACCGTGGCCGTGATTGGCGGCGGCAATACCGCCTTAGAAGAAGCGCTTTATTTATCGAACCTTGCTGAAACGGTCTATCTGGTTCATCGCCGGGACAAGTTCCGAGGTGAAAAGATCTTACAGAACCGCGTGCTTGAGAAAGACAACATCCAAGTGATCTGGAACAGTACGCTTGAGGAGGTATTGGGTGAAGATCTCGGGGTCACCGGTATGAAAATCCGGGCGATCGAAACCGATGCCGTGACCGAGATTCCCTTACAAGGGGTTTTTATTGCAATCGGACATACCCCTAATACCAGCCTCTTCGAGAATCAACTCACAATGGAAAACGGTTACTTGACCATTGCCAGCGGACTCGAAGGTGGCGCCACCGCTACCAGCATCCCGGGTATTTTTGCCGCGGGGGATGTTGCCGATCATATTTATCGACAAGCAGTAACCTCCGCCGGCTTTGGCTGTATGGCCGCGCTCGATGCCGAAAAGTACCTTGACGAATTGGCGTGATCCGCAGCGCTCGGCATGGCCATTGCCCTCACCGAATTAGATCAAGATCTCTGGTTTCCACACCCTGAGCAGGCGCTCGATGAGCCAGAGGGCCTGCTGGCTATCGGCGGCGACCTGTCGCCTAATCGACTGCGCCTCGCCTATCGGCATGGCATTTTCCCCTGGTATGAAGATGATCAACCGCTCCTGTGGTGGTCACCGCCAGATCGCGCCGTCGTATTCCCCGAGCGATTTAAGCCATCAAGAAGCTTGGCGCGGCTGCTCAACCAAAACACCTTTCAAGTCACTCTTGATGAGCACTTTGATGCGGTTATTGCTGGGTGCCAACAGCATCGCGTGCAGCAAGGCCAGGGCACCTGGATCACCCAAGAGATGATCACGGCCTATAGCCTTTTATTTGAAGCTGGGGACGCGCATAGCATCGCTTGTTTTTCCCAAGGACGTTTGGTCGGCGGCCTCTATGGCGTAAGCGTGGGCACGGTGTTTTGTGGGGAGTCCATGTTCTCCCTCGAAAGTAATGCCTCGAAGGTCGCCTTCAGCCATCTCGTTCGGAGTTGCCGCACCCTGGGCGTCAACCTTATCGACTGCCAGATGCCGAATCCTCACTTACGATCACTCGGGGCCGAGGTGCTACCTCGCACCACATTTCTGGGTTTGTTAGCAGACTTCGCTGACAGCGCAGTCGACTGGGCCCAATTGGCAGGGCCTTTACCAGCCTGGGACAAAGACGCGAGATCTTCGTCATGACCAAACTTGAAGCGCTGAAGTTTTTCCAAACACCCGATCATCCCTGCAGCTACCTGCCAGAACAGCAAGCGACAACGGTGTTTGCCGACCCCGATGCCATCATCACGACCACTTTGTACTCCCAGCTTTCACAACTCGGTTTTCGTCGAAGCGGCGCACATCTATATCGACCGCATTGCACTGCATGTAATGCTTGTATCCCGGTTCGGATACCGGTGTCTGCCTTCGCAGCAAAACGTCGCCATCAGCGGGTACTGACGCGTAACCAAGATCTGTCCAAGCAGCGCCTACCGCCTCATAACAGCGATGAAATCTGGACGCTGTACGAGCGTTATATCAACCATCGCCACAGAGATGGCGATATGTACCCTGCAGACCGTGAGCAGTTCGTTAGTTTCTTAGTGACTGGGAGACCGGAATCCCGGTTCACCGAATACCGACTGGGGAAACAACTCATCGCGGTGGCAGTTTCCGATCAAATCAATGATGGTTTGTCTGCGATTTATACCTTTTTTGATCCCGATCACGCCCCGCGCTCGCTTGGGACCTTCGCGATCCTGGATCTCATGCAACAAACCGTGGCGGCAGCCCTGCCCTTCCTCTACCTCGGCTACTGGATCGAGGCCAGTAACAAGATGCGTTACAAGGCCGAGTTCCGCCCCCAAGAACGTCTCACGACCGCGGGATGGCAGCGAATCCCCTAGCCCTCATCTCGGTTGAAGACACAATGTTTCAGCCCCTTGCAGGCGCTTTGCCTTGCCCTAGCAATTAGTGCAAAATGCGCTCACTTTAAACGAGCTCGACAATAGAGGCGCAATGGCGAAGGAAGAACAAATTCAACTCTCTGGCACGGTCATCGATACCCTGCCCAATACCATGTTTCGGGTAGAACTGGAGAATGGCCATGTTGTGATGGCTCATATCTCGGGGAAAATGCGAAAGAATTACATTCGTATCCTAACGGGCGACAAGGTGAAGGTCGAGCTCACCCCTTACGATCTTTCTAAAGGTCGGATTACCTTCCGCGAATAATCGGTTGGGGGACTTGCCAGTCCGTAACGCACTGGCAGGGACCTTTTCGTTAAACGACCGCCTCTTCTTCAATATTCAGAACCAAATCCCCGTCTTCGATGTCAACCTGCACCACACCGCCGTGCTTGGCTAGGCGTCCGAACAAGATGTCTTCGGCTAACGGCTTTTTAATCTTGTCTTGGATAAGACGCTGCATGGGCCTTGCGCCGAGCAATTCATCGTAGCCTTGCTCTCCCAACCAAGCGCGCGCCGCTTCGCTGACCTCGAGCAGAACCTTCTTGTCGTCCAACTGAACCTGAATTTCAACCAAGAACTTATCGACCACCGTTTTGATCACGTCTCGGGTGAGCGGACCGAAGGGAATAATGCTGTCCAAACGGTTTCGGAACTCTGGCGTAAACATCTTCTTCACGACCTCTAAACCATCGGTTGAATGATCCTGAGTCTGAAAACCAATCGAGCTGCGAGACATTTCCTGAGCACCGGCGTTAGTCGTCATGACCAAAATGACGTTCTTAAAATCTGCTTTGCGACCATTGTTATCGGTCAGCGCACCATGATCCATAACCTGCAACAAAAGATTGAAGACATCTGGGTGGGCTTTTTCGATTTCGTCGAGCAGTAAAACGCAATGTGGTTGCTTGGTGATCGCCTCCGTTAGCAGTCCGCCTTGGTCGAACCCAACGTAACCAGGCGGCGCCCCGATCAATCTTGAAACGGTGTGTCGTTCCATGTATTCCGACATATCGAACCGAACCAACTCAACGCCCATAATGCGCGCCAATTGCCGACAGACTTCGGTTTTACCCACACCCGTTGGGCCGGAAAATAAGAACGAGCCGATCGGCTTTTCCCCTTCTCGCAAGCCTGCGCGGGCAAGCTTAATCGCACTCGACAGGGAATCAATCGCATCGTCCTGACCAAAAATCACCATCTTAAGGTTGGCATCAAGATCTTTGAGCGATTCTTTTTCATCGGAGCTGACACTGGCCGATGGAATCCTTGCGATCTTCGCGACCATCCGTTCGACATCCCCAACACTGATTTGCTTTTTGCGACGACTCGCTGGCTGCAGTTGCTGAAATGCCCCAACTTCATCAATCACATCGATCGCTTTGTCTGGCATGAAACGATCGTTAATAAACTTTTGCGCCAGTTCTGCGGCCACCCGTAGGCTGCGATCGGTGTATTTCAGGTTGTGGTGTTCCTCGTATTTCGACTTGAGCCCTTTCAGGATCAGGTAAGTATCATCAACACTGGGCTCGCTTACATCAACCTTCTGGAATCGTCTGGACAAGGCACGATCCTTATCAAAGATTCCGCGATACTCTTGGTAAGTCGTGCTGCCCATACACCGGATTTCGCCCGAGGCCAGCATCGGCTTCAACAAGTTCGACGCATCCATCACGCCACCGGACGCCGCCCCGGCGCCAATAATCGTGTGTATTTCATCGATAAATAAGATCTGGCTCTTGGACTTTCTAAGCTCGTTCAACAGACCTTTCAGCCGTTTTTCAAAATCGCCGCGGTATTTGGTCCCGGCGAGCAACGCCCCCAAATCCAGACTGTACACAATACTGTCCCGAATAATCTCGGGCACCTTGCCGTCAACAATCAACTTCGCAAGGCCTTCGGCAATGGCCGTTTTACCCACCCCCGACTCGCCAACCAGCAGAGGGTTATTCTTGCGACGGCGCGATAGCGTTTGCACTACGCGCTCGACCTCCTCTTCTCGGCCGATGAGCGGGTCGATCTGTCCGGTCCTAGCCAGTTCATTCAGGTTGGTTGCATAAGCTTCGAGTGGACTCGGTGGCCGCTCTTCGCCTTCCTCATCACCGCTTTCCTCTGTCCGCTCTTCGGTTTCCTCAGCCCCATCTTTACGCGTGCCGTGCGACATATAATTCACGACATCAATTCGATTGACGTCCTGATCCTTCAAGGAATACACGGCGTGGCTTTCTCCTTCGGCAAACATTGCTACTAAAACATGTGCACCGGTCACTTCTTTCTTGCCGGAGCTCTGTACATGGAATACCGCGCGCTGCAGGACACGCTGAAATCCGAGCGTCGGTTGCGTTTCTCGGCCGTCCTGATCTTCTGGGATAATAGGGGTGGTTTCAGCAATGAACGTCGCAAGCGACTGCTTCAACTTTTCAACATCCGCATTGCAGGCGCTCAGCACGGTCACCGCCGCTGTGTTGTCCAACAAAGCCAGCAGCAAATGCTCTACGCTCATCAACTCATGGCGTTGCGCCCTGGCATCTTTGAATGCCAGATTTAGGGAAACTTCTAATTCACGACTTAGCATCTGTTTAACCTTCTTTGTAACGGGTTAATCCACGGGTTCAATGTCGGATACCAGTGGATGTTGATTTTCTTGCGCATATTGGTTGACTTGGGCGGATTTGGTTTCGGCGACGTCCTTTGCGTAAATGCCGCAGGTTCCCTTGCCCGTTTGATGTACAGCCAACATTATTTGAGTGGCTTTCTCGCCGTTCATACCGAAAAATATTTGCAACACCTCGACCACAAACTCCATTGGCGTGTAGTCATCGTTGAGTAACGTTACCTTCCAAAGCGGTGGCTTTGCCAGCTTTGGCTTCTCTGGCGCAACAATCACGCCTATTTCTCGGTCATCCTCAGGATCCTGACTGCCGGTTGTTATCCAATCTTTTTTCATCACGCGCCTTTTTTGCAGCTCCTAACTTTTATGGGGGCATTGTTTCTTTTTTTAAAGGCCCTCGATGGTACGGTTTTTACCGGCAGTTGGCTTTCTGCTGGGAAAACGCATCACTACTTGCGACTGAGTATGCGGGAAGGCCCGTCAGATAACCAATAGACAGTTCTAGGTATTTTCTGGACAATCAAAGCCTTCTTCAATGCCTCTGCGACCATGCAGCACGACCTCATCTTGTTTCACAAACCCTTCGGCGTTCTCTGTCAATTTACGGGCGCGCCGCCGACTTTAGCGGATCATATTGATCTTCAGGGGTTTTATCCGGCAGGCCGTTTGGACAAAGACTCCGAGGGGCTCCTCATCTTAACCAATTCTGGCGTTTTACAAGCTCGTATCACCGAACCCACTCAGAAAATGGCAAAAACCTATTGGGTGCAAGTGGAGGGTGAGTGCCAAGCCAATGCAGTTCAAGCGCTGCAAGACGGCGTAACCCTAAAAGACGGGCTGACGCGCCCTGCAAAAGTGCAGATCATCGCGCCGGCACTACCGCCGCGTACGCCCCCCATCCGATCGCGACAAAACCAAGCAACAAGTTGGCTCGAAATCACCCTCACAGAGGGCAGAAACCGTCAAGTCCGGCGCATGACGGCCCACGTGGGGCATCCGACGCTGCGATTATTTCGACGCCGTATTGGGCCTTGGGGAATTGATGATCTCGCCTCAGGTAAGTGGGTTCGAAGCCGCATCAACCTACCCGCTCCGGCGATTCAGGTCAGGCATCCCAAGCGGTCGCCTTCGCCTCGTCGGAAGACCTAGCCTCAACCCATCGATAACCGTCTGGAATCGATTCTTTTTTCCAAAAGGTCGCGTTCGTTTTCAAATAATCCATAATCATCTCACAAGCGTCGAACGCTTCACCGCGATGACTGGCCGAGACGGCCACCAAAACAATATTATCCCCCGGCTTCAAATGACCAATTCGGTGAACGACCATTGCGCCATGTAACGTCCAGCGGCGCGCTGCCTCATCCACAATTTGATCCAATTGACGCTCCGTCATACCCGGGTAATGCTCCAAGTACAGTCCGCCAACGGCTTCATCAAGATTCGAGTTGCGCACCGCGCCTGTAAAAAAGCACAACCCGCCCGCGAGACCCGATTGCATCTTCAATTCAGCCAAAGCGGCATCAAGACTAAAGTCTTCGACTTGAATCAAAATAGATCGATACATCTCAGCCCCCTGTCACCGGCGGAAAAAAGGCCACTTCTGAGGCGACGGAAACCATCGCTAAATCATCGACCATTTCTTGGTCCACCGCCGCCATAATCGATTGGGTGCGGCTTACCGCATTAAGCGTTTCGCCGTTCGGCAGTTTAATCATGGACTTAAGCGCACCGACGGTTGTGGGCGCCTCTAACACGATCTCGATCTCACTCCGCCCCATGGTTTCCCTAAGCGCTGCAAAGAATAAAACCTTCACTGCTCGATCCCCCAATCCCCGGACTGCCCGCCCGATTTCTTGATCAATTTCACTTCCCCGATCACCATGGCCCTGTCGACGGCTTTACACATGTCATAAATTGTCAGTCCCGCGACGCAAACGGCCGTTAGCGCTTCCATTTCAACCCCAGTACTACCGCGTAGTCGACATTCGGATTGAATACGGATCATGGACGCCGCCTCATCAATTTGGAACGTCACTTCAATCCCAGTTAGCGCTAAAGGATGACAAAGGGGGATCAAGTCAGAGCAGCGTTTTGCCGCCTGAATACCCGCGATCTTAGCAACCGTCAGCACATCACCCTTTTTATGACTCGCTTGAACAATCATCGCCAGGGTCTCTTTCGACATTGCCACCTGCCCACTCGCTCGGGCAATCCGCTGAGTTTCAAGTTTGTCGCTCACATCCACCATGGTCGCTTCACCATTGGCATCGATGTGCGTAAGTATTTTTTCGGGCATAATCAACTTCTCTCATAAGATCGATCCGGAGGCAACTTGAGCTGGCCACCCGAAATCACTGTCGCGGCTATTGTAACCCGGAATGATACATTCCTCATGGTGGAAGAGATTGACCACGGCGACCTGGTTATCAACCAACCTGCTGGGCATTTAGAACCCAACGAGTCACTCGTTGAGGCCATGATGCGCGAGGTGCTCGAAGAAACGAGCTACCTCACTCGACCTGAGGCCATCATTGGTCTCTATCAGTTTCAGGCGCCTAACGAGGGACCATTGTATTTTAGAATTTGCTACTTGGCCCGCGTCATTGAAAAGACCCAGCAAGCCCTCGACCCTGATATCCAAGCCGCGCTTTGGCTTACCCAAACAGACATCATGCAGCGCAAGCATCGCAGCCCTTTGGTTGCCCGCTGTTTGCAGGATTATCAAAACGGGCATCGCATCCCGCTCGAACATTCCGCGTTGATCCTGTCATGATCCGAGTTAACGACCCAAAGTTTGCTGGCGGGGCGCACCCGTGAGCGCGGCCAAGCGCGTCATCGTCGGGCTCTCGGGCGGCGTCGACTCATCCGTCAGCGCCTTACTGCTACAGGAGGCGGGCTATCAAGTCGAAGGCCTCTTCATGAAAAACTGGGAAGAGGATGACGGCGGCGAGTACTGCACCGCCAAACAGGATCTGCAGGACGCCCAGGCGGTGGCCGATCGTCTCAATATCCCACTGCATCAAGCGAATTTTGCAGCTGAGTATTGGGATAATGTCTTTGATCATTTCTTGGCGGAATATCAAGCGGGTAGAACCCCAAATCCGGACGTGCTCTGTAATCGAGAAATCAAATTCAAAGTCTTTTTAGATTATGCCCTGCTCTTGGGGGCCGATTTCATTGCAACCGGTCATTACGCGCGATTAAAGAGAACGCCGAATGGCCAAGTCGCCCTATTAAAGGGCTTAGATGCGAATAAAGATCAGTCTTACTTTTTACAATCGGTTTCGGCTGAGCAATTTGAACGCTGCTTGTTTCCGGTTGGCGAGCTGGAAAAAAAAGCGGTTCGCGCTCGGGCGACAGCCGCTGGCCTCATTACCCACAATAAAAAGGATTCGACCGGCATCTGCTTTATCGGTGAACGCCGGTTCAATGATTTCCTCAAGACCTACCTGCCCAGCCAACCCGGGGAAATTCGCTCGACGGAGGGCGCGTATCTTGGCCAGCACCAAGGATTGATGTACCACACCCTTGGACAGCGTCAAGGCCTCGGAATCGGTGGGGTCCGTGGCACGCCCGATGCACCTTGGTACGTGGCGGGCAAAAACCTTGGGGACAACACGCTGCTCGTTTGCCAAGGCCATGATCACCCAAGCTTGTTGTCACAGACGGTGACCATCGCTCAACTGCACTGGGTCAATGACCCGCCGAAGGCAGCCCGAGTCGCTGTCAAATTACGGTATCGCCAAGCCGATCAATTCGGCGAACTGACCTGTCATGATTCGAGTGGTGAGCGCTTAACCGTCAGATTTGAGACGCCCCAACGGGCAGCAACACCCGGACAATGGGCCTGCTTTTACGATGACGATATTTGTCTTGGCGGTGGTGTAATCGAGAGCAGCGTGGGCGTCGCGCCATGAACCCCATTCAAGGTCGAACCGTTGCCTTATCCGCTTTGGTGCAAGCTGGGTCACTCTGCTTGAGCGTTGCCAAATCAGGATTGTTAGCGAGCGACGCGGTGGAAACCTGCCGAGAAAGTCTTTTTCGTTTTGATGCGGTCACCCCCTTTGATATTTACAACACGGGCGACCTGCTCGCCCACGGCAAACACAAGCTCGGTCAGATGCTCAGCCAACCAACTGAATCTGATCGTGACCTGCTCGCTTTGGGGGGACAAATTCTTGGTTTGGCGCGGCGATTTAAAACCAATGATCAAGCCCAACGCGCAGTCAGGGCTGATCTGTTCACAGCGCTTGAAAGGGTTCAAGGATTGCAAGAAAAAGCCGAGAGGGTGTCCGCCCTCGATCACAGTTGCGCCACGCTATATCAAAAGCATATCAGTCCCCTTGCGCGCCGTATTATCATTCATGGCAACCCAGTCCAACTTAAAAGACAGGAGAATGCCGACCGCATCAGAATGTTATTACTGGCGGGTCTCCGCGCTGGCGTTTTGTTTTATCAGTTGAAAGGATCTCGCTGGCAACTGCTCATGCAGCGACAGCAAATTCGTCATCAATTAAACTTCATATAATGTCTCCACCCTCCAACATTTGAGAGCCGCTCATGGACCTATTCTCCCTTACCGCCGTTTCACCAATCGATGGTCGTTACAGCGCCAAAACGATTAGCCTACGCGAACTGGTCAGCGAGTATGGGCTGATCAAAGCACGCGTTCGCGTTGAAGCGGAATGGCTGAGTTTTCTGGCCGTTCAGGCGCAGCTACCGGAGCTGAGCGATTTTGGGCAAACCCAAGTCGAAGCTTTACAACCCCTTATTCACGACTTCCATGCCGAGCAAGCGGCTCAGATCAAAGCCATCGAGCAAACCACGAACCATGATGTTAAGGCGGTCGAGTACTTTATTAAAGATTTCATCAAGGCATCACAAGACCCTATTTTAATTAAACATTTAGAGTTTGTTCATTTCGCCTGCACCTCAGAAGATATCAACAACCTATCCCATGCGTTGATGCTGAAATCCGCCATGACCACGGTCATATTACCGTTGATCAATCGGTTACTGTCATCTCTTCGAAACCTAGCAACCGAAACGCTAAACCAATCCATGCTGGCCCGTACCCATGGCCAAACAGCCTCTCCCACGACGGTTGGCAAGGAACTCGTCAACGTCATTGCCCGGCTTGAGCGTCAAGTTACGCAGCTCAACCAACAGGTTTACTTGGGCAAGATCAACGGCGCCGTGGGTAATTTTAATGCGCATCATCAGGCTTATCCTGAACTCGACTGGCCTGCGCTCGGCCAACAATTTGTCGAAAGCTTAGGGCTTACCTTTAACCCCTTGACCACTCAAATCGAGCCCCACGACTATATCGCCGAGCTGTTCCAGAATTTAGGACGCTTGAACACCATCCTGATCGACTTTAATCGCGACATTTGGTCCTATATTTCGATTGGCTACTTTAAACAGCGCGCGGTCGCGGGCGAGACCGGCTCCTCCACCATGCC
>JABGWC010000334.1 GCA_018645765.1 Gammaproteobacteria bacterium
CTGAAGCGCCGGAGCGCAGTGTCGATATCGCCGGGCACCGAGCCGTTGCTTACCAGACGGCAGTCGAGGGCATGGTCTTGTTAAAAAACGAGGGGGTGCTGCCGTTGGCTCGGAGCAGCATTCAGAAGCTAGCGGTGATCGGGCCGAACGTGCGCCATTTTCGCGTCATGGGGGGCGGGTCTTCTGCGCTCAAGCCCCATTACATCAGCGCCCCTTTGAGTGCGTTGCGCGAGCGTTATCCCGGTATGGATGTGTCTGCGCAGACGGGTTGTCCAACGTTTAAATATATCCCTGAGCCCGAACGCGATCTATTGATGCCTGCTAGGGAAGCCGGCGAGGCCCTTGATGATGCCGCGCGTGGGTTACGGGTCCGTTTTTATGCGGATCTTGAGCGGACGCAGTTGATTCGGCAGCGGATTATCAGCCAATCAACCGTGCATGCCTCGCTTCTGGCAGGCGCGGCCAATGCGATGACGCTCGACGGCGAGTATCTGTGTGAAACAGCCGGGGACTATACTTTTGGGCTGCTTTCAACAGGTCGGGCAAAGATGCGGGTGGATGACGAGGTCCTGATCGATAACTGGACTGCGCCGGAGCCGGGAGATGCCTTTTTCATGCAGGGGTCAACCGAGGTTCGCGGCTCGCGGTTCTTTGAGGCGGGCAGGCGTATTCGCGTCGAGATTGAATTTGAGGTGAGCGCCGACACGATGTTTAAAGGGCTCCGATACGGGATTTTGGAACCTCAGTTCGCGGACCCGATTTCAGAAGCGGTAACGCTTGCGAGTGCGTCGGACGCGTGTATTTTGATGGTTGGGACCAACGATGACTGGGAAACCGAAGGCAACGATCGAGCCACTTTGAGCCTGCCGGGTGCTCAGGATGAACTGATTGCAAGGGTGCTGGCGGTCAACCCGAATACGGTGGTGGTCAATAATAGCGGGGCGCCCATCTCAATGCCTTGGGTGAATGAAGCGCCAGCCATTTTACAGTGTTGGTTTCCTGGTCAGGAATTTGGGCGTGCACTCATGGACCTACTCTTCGGTGAGGTGAGTCCGTCGGGCCGCTTACCGCTCACCTTTCCGAAGCGAATCGAAGATGTGCCTGCGTTCGCGCATTACCCGGGTAGTGATGGGCAGGTCCATTATGAGGAAGGTTTAAATATTGGGTACCGAGGCTTTTATGCCGCCAAGACCGAACCCTTGTTTGCGTTTGGACACGGGCTTGCTTACACCCAGTTCGACTACTCTGATATGCACGCCGAGATGAATGATGCCGAGGCATTGGTGTCGGTCTCTTTAAGGGTCACGAATACCGGGATGGTGGCTGGACAAGAAGTCGTGCAGGCTTATGTATGTTTCCCAGAGAGCCAAGTCGCTCGGCCAGCGCTCAGTTTGGCCGGCTTTGCCAAGGTCACGATCGCGCCCGGTGCCGAAGCGCGCGTCATGCTTTCCCTGCCGCTTGCGCGATTTCAGTATTGGAATACGGTCTCAAAGGCTTTTCAGCTGGAGGCTGGCGCTTGCACCATTCAGGTGGGGGCCTCAGCGCGGGACCTAAAATTGACCACAACTTTGCGGCTTGGCTGACGCTGGTAAAGTGCAGGGCCATGGGCGACCGATCAATGCTGCGGCTCGAGCCTTTAGCGCGCCAAGACAGTTTGCAACAGATCAAAGCAGCTGGTTGTGATCCGCCGCAGACGGTTCAAAGAAGCCTTGGCCTGCTGCTTAATAGCCCGTGCGGTACCTGAGAAGGGTGTGCCGTGCGCGTCCAGAATAAGCCGCTTACCCGCACAGCTTAGCCTGTCTTGACGTCGTCTCGTTTGCCGCGAAAGCAAAGGCCGCTAAATTGACCATCAGAGCGCCATTTTTTGAGGTATTCAAAATACGCTAAGGCGCCTTGCGGATAGCCAACATGGAATTTGGCGCCAGGGCCAGGGTCACTGCCTTCATTATTGTAGTATCCGGGGGTGCAGTCCTGGGAGCCAATCATGCGGCCTGGTCCGGACAACAGGAGCTCGATCCAAGCGGCCTCGGCCGCCTCCGTTACTTCGACTTCCTGCTGACCTTGATCGAGCGTGTGTCGAACGGTGAGGGCAATGGTTTGGCCCGACTCGGTCAAATTATGTGGGACGTTTGAGATCAAATTTGCGCCTTGGGTCGGTTGGACAATAAAGGCATTGGGAAAGCCGTGGACATGTGTGCCGTGTAAGGTTTTCATGCCATCGACCCAGTGATCGGATAGCTTTTCACCATCCCTGCCGGTCAAATCGAATCCTGCGCGTCGTTTATGTTCCGTGCCGACTTCAAAACCTGATGCGTAAATAATGCAGTCCACGTCATAGGCGACGCCATTGACGATCAATCCAGTTTCAGTAATTCGCTCAACCCCTTTGCCATCGGTATGAATGAGGTGCGTGCCAGGTTCGTTGAAACTGTCGAGGTAGTCATCATGAAAGCAAGGTCGTTTACACAATTGCCGGTACCAAGCTTTGAGGCCCTCGGCAGTCTTGGGATCGGCTACGATCTCGTCAACGCGCGCTCTGATTTCGTTCATTTTTTCATAGTCCGAGTCCTCCCAAGCCGCCATCATGCCTTGGGGTGTTCGCTCGGTCTCAGGCAGGCTGCGGATGCGAGCTTGTATGCGTCGCGACAGATCAGTCCAGCCATCCATGACGAGGTCTTCGCTGGCCATGCCGCCTGTTTGGTTGGCGGTAAAATTTTCAAGCCAGCGTTGTTGCCAACCTGGCGTGGCGATGGTCTTGAACCATTCCGCATCAGTGGGCTGATTGTTCCGCACATCCACCGAGGAGGGGGTGCGTTGGAAAACATAAAGCGTCTCACAGCTTTTCGCGAGATGGGGAACGCATTGGACGCTGGTTGCACCGGTGCCGATGATCGCAACGCGTTTGTTTTGCAGGTTGGTCATGGGGGCGCCATTGGCGTCGCCGCCGGTGTAGTGATAATCCCACCGACTGGTATGAAAAGCCTTGCCTTTGAAATCGCCTAACCCCGGAATGCCCGGCAATTTAGGGACATGCAATGGCCCGGTACCCATGCCAACGAATTGACTGGTAAAGCAATCGCCGCGCTGGGTTGTGATCTGCCAACATTGCGTTTGATCAAGCCATCTTAAATCAGTGACCTCTGTGTGAAACAACGCTTGGTCATAGAGCGCATATTGTTGCCCAATGCGCTGACAGTGGGCAAGGATCTCTGGGCCATGGGCATATTTTTCGGTTGGCATATGACCGGTTTCTTCGAGCAATGGCATGTAGACAAACGAAGCGGTATCGCATTGGGCGCCAGGGTATCGATTCCAATACCAAGTGCCACCAAAGTCGCCCCCTTTCTCAACGACCCGAACATCCGTGATCCCTTGTTCCTTGAGCCGTGCTCCGGTGACCAGGCCGGCAAATCCGCCGCCGATAAAGGTGAAGGTCACATGATCGGTAACGCTTGCTCGCTCGGTTATCGGGGTATGTGGGTCGGTTAAGAACTGCTCGAAGCCATGCTTGATCTCGACATATTGATTATTGCCATCGGTGCGCAAACGTTTGTCTCGCTCGAGCAGGTATTTTTCTCGTAGCGCCGCTTTCGCCTCGGGATCAATGTTGGCTTGCTTGGGATTTACCATGGTGAGGACTCCACTGGATTAATCGATTAATCGTCGAAGCATATCATGGGTAAGCGAGTCAGTCGGTGCTTGCGACATTCACATTTGATGTCAGATAGCCAAGGCCCAGCCACGCCATGGCAATGCCAAAGAGGGGGTTCATCCAGTTGAGCAGCGCGAACGGCGCATAGTCTGTGCTGCTTACGCCAAGAATGGCGCCGTAAAAAATGGCAGTGGTGGTCCAAGGGATGAGCGCGGCGGTCAGCGTGCTGCCTTCTTCAAGGGTACGTGACAGCATGGCCCGGTCGATATTATGTCGGTCATAGACGTCTTGAAAGACTTGACCGTTGAGGATGATGGCAGCATAGGGCTCTGTTAAAGCGGCATTGCTGGCCACGGCCGCTGCGGTTGATGCTGTTAGCAATTGTGCGGGACGTTTAATGCGCTGGGTGATTGGCGTAATCAGGGCTTTGAGTAAATTAAGTTGGCTCAACAATGCCCCCATACCAATGGCAAGGATCGCAAGGGTTAAGGTCCAAGCCATGGCGCCGATCCCGCCGCGGTTGATGAGGGTATCCAGCAGGGGCGAACCGGTTTCTCTTGAAACGCCGGCATACAGGCTGGACAACAAGGTCGTAAGGGACGCGCCTTGGAGGCTCCAAGCGATGATCAGTGCAGCGCACGACGCTGCAATCAACACCGCCTCCGGGGGGACACGCCGCCAGCCTAGGATCAACATGAGCGCTATGGGTATGAGGGTGATCCAGTGAATGGTGAAGCTTGCGTCAAGCGCCGCAAGCAGTGCTGCCGCCGCTGTTTGATCAGCAGGCGCGGCGCCATAGGCGCTGCCGAGTACTGTAAAAATAGCGAGTGCGATCAGATAGCTTGGCCCCGTCGTCAGGCTCATTGCGTGAATGTGTCGGTACAGGTTTGTGCCCGCAGACATTGCAGCCAAATTCGTGGTGTCCGATACGGGGGACATCTTATCGCCAAAACTGGCGCCCGCGATCACCATGCCGACGGTAAGTGGCAACGGGAAACCTAGGGATTCGCCAACGCTCATTAAAACAATGCCGCAGGTTGCGACAGTGCCCCAGGAGGTGCCTGTTGCGAAGGAC
>JABGWC010000335.1 GCA_018645765.1 Gammaproteobacteria bacterium
AGAAAGGGTTTTGACGCCAATGTTATCTGAGCCGCCAACCAATTTTCATCCGGGTATATCAATCGCTCGGCGCGGGATCTAACCCCAGTACATCTCGCATATCAAAAAGGCCTGCCGCACCGCCCGCAATACCCCACCGAGCGGCCCGCAAGGCGCCTTCAGCAAAGTTTGACCGACTGGCGGCGCGATGGGTCAACTCAATTCTCTCGCCATTCATCGCAAACAAAACCTGATGCTCGCCAATAATGTCACCGCCGCGAATGGCATGTAGCCCAATCTCACCCGATGGTCGCGCACCTACCAGGCCCTCGCGACCATGAACGATTGAGCCACTTGCATTTTGCCTGCCCGCTTTAACCGCCTGTAACAAAGCGTAAGCCGTGCCCGATGGCGCATCAACCTTTTGATTATGGTGCCATTCGAGGATCTCGACGTCAGCCTCGGCACCCACCTTTGAGCTCGTTTGCTGAACAAGATCTAGTAAAAGCGTCAATCCGACGGAGTAGTTCTGAGCGTGAACAATCGTAATATGCGTCGATGCCTGCTCAATCTTCATCATTTCATCGGCTGTAAAACCGGTGGTTCCAATCACCATCGCCGTGCCGCGCGTCAGGCAGGTTGCCAAATGCGAAAGGGTTGATTGTGTTGTTGTGAAGTCCAATAGCACATCAAATTCAGGTAGTGCCGCAATATCGTCAATGATTGCGCCCGTTGCAGAAGGCAGGGATAACCCAGCCTCAATAGACTGCCCGAGCCAAGGCGAGCCTGTGCGCTCGAGACCACCCACCAGCTCTAAATCACCAGCTGCGTGCACCATTTCAGCAAGTGTTCGCCCCATACGACCCGCTATTCCTGCGATCGCCACCTTCATCGACATCGGTTTCTCCAAAGCGCAACGCACAGGGCTGAGCTCGATCAGTTAATCTCTAAGGGCGTCAATAAATCGTTTTACCCCATCCAGCCAAGATGCATATTTTGGCGACTGGGACGCGTCTTGATCGCCAGCAAATTCTCGAAGAAGCGCTTTCTGGTGATCGCTCAAATTAACAGGGGTCTCGACCACAATTTTACAATACAAGTCTCCGAGCCCGCCGCCACGGATCTGAGACATATCCACCCCTTTTCCTTTCAACCGAAACAGCTTACCTGTTTGAGTTTCAGCGGGGACTTTAAGACTGACTTTACCTTCCAAAGTCGGTATTTCCAGCTGCTCGCCAAGGGCTGCATTCACGAAGCTAATCGGCACTTCACAATAAAGGTCTGCGCCATCTCGTGTAAAAATTGGATGCTCACGGACATTCATTTGAACGTACAAATCACCCGCTGGTCCCCCATTGGCGCCAGCTTCACCTTGTCCTGATAGTCGAATGCGGTCGCCCGTGTCGACCCCAGGCGGCACCTTAACCGATAAGGTTTTCTGCTCTTCTACCCGACCCTGACCGCGACAAGGTGGACAAGGATCCGAGATTATTTTGCCCTGACCCCGACATCGTGGACAGGTTTGCTGGAGCGAGAAAAACCCCTGCCGCGCGGTAATCTGACCGGAACCGCCGCACTGGACGCAAGCCATTGGCTTCGTACCAGCCTTCGCGCCTGATCCGAGGCAGGACATACATTCGACCAAGGTCGGAATTTTAATTTTAGGATTGGTTCCTCGGACCGCTTCTTCAAGCGTAATATCCAAAATATACTTTAGATCAGAGCCTCGATGCACCTGACTCTGACCTCGCCCCCCTGAGAAAATATCACCAAAGACATCTTCAAAAATTGAGCCGAAGTTACCGGAGTTTCCAAATCCACCACGGCCACCGCCGCCTTCAAAAGCAGCATGTCCGTATTGATCAAAGGTCGATCGCTTTTCAGCATCGAGTAAGACTTCAGCCGCCTCACTTGCCTCTTTAAACTTTTCCTCGGCCTCGACATTCCCCTCATTGCGATCAGGGTGATGCTTCATCGCCAAACGGCGATAAGCCTTTTTAATTTCCTGCTCAGAGGCGCTTTTGGCAACCCCTAGGACCTCGTAATAATCGCGCTTCGCCATAACCTATATGCCTGATCCTAGGGAGAGTATAAAAAAGAACGACAAGTCTACTTCTCGTCCTTTACTTCCTCGAATTCAGCATCGACGGCATCATCGTTGCCCTCAGCACCACCGCTGCTGGCCTCAGCATCCGCACCGGGTTGCGCAGCTTCAGCTTGCTTGGCGTACATCTTTTGCGCCAGGCCTTGTGACACTTCGGTCAGCTTCTGCGTTTTCGCGTCAATCGCTTCGAGATCTGAGTCCTTCAGTGCTGCTTCAAGTTCAGAAATGGCGGTTTCAATCTCCGCTCGCTCAGCCTCTGAAGCTTCATCGCCCGCTTCTTCCAAAGTCTTTCGGGTCGCGTGAATCATGCCGTCTGCGGTATTGCGCGCCGCCACCATGGACTCAAACTTTTTATCATCTTCAGCGTGGGCTTCCGCATCCCGAATCATCTGATCCACTTCTTCATCCGATAACCCGCTACTGGCTTTGATGACAATCGACTGCTCTTTACCGGTTGCCTTATCCTTGGCCGAAACATTTAAAATGCCATTCGCATCCAAATCAAAGCTGACCTCAATCTGGGGCGTGCCGCGCGGAGAGGGCGGAATATCGGACAGGTCAAACTGACCCAAGGATTTGTTCTGCCCAGCCTGTTTACGTTCACCTTGCAACACGTGGATCGTGACTGCAGGCTGGTTGTCTTCAGCCGTCGAAAAAACCTGAGACTTTCGAGTTGGGATCGTCGTATTTTTCTCAATTAAAGAACTCATGACGCCGCCCATGGTCTCGATCCCTAACGACAAAGGCGTCACGTCCAGCAGCAAAACGTCTTTGACATCACCGGCCAAGACAGCAGCTTGAATTGACGCACCCATCGCTACCGCTTCGTCGGGATTGATATCCTTACGCGCGTCTTTTCCGAAGAACTCTTTTACCTTACGCTGAACCAACGGCATCCGGGTCTGACCACCTACGAGAATAATATCGTCGATATCTGAAATAGACATACTCGCATCTTTCAAAGCGACTCGAAGTGGCTCGAGCGTTCGATCGACCAAATCCTCCACCAAGGATTCCAGCTTGCTTTGGGTGATCTTCAATACCAAGTGCTTTGGACCACTCGCATCGGCGGTAATATAAGGCAAATTAATTTCTGTCTGGCTAGAACTAGACAACTCGATCTTGGCTTTTTCGGCGGCTTCTTTTAATCGCTGCAGCGCTAACGAGTCCTGACTGAGATCCATCCCTTGATCTTTTTTAAACGCCTCAACCAAGTAATCAATAATACGCATGTCGAAGTCTTCACCACCCAAGAAGGTGTCGCCATTGGTTGAGAGCACTTCAAATTGCTTTTCTCCATCAACATCCGCGATTTCAATCACAGATATGTCAAAGGTGCCGCCCCCAAGATCATATACCGCAATGGTCGAATCCCCGGGCGCCTTGTCCATACCGTACGCTAGCGCGGCAGCCGTTGGTTCATTGATAATTCGCTTTACGTCTAGACCCGCGATTCGCCCGGCGTCTTTGGTTGCTTGACGCTGGGAATCATTAAAATAAGCCGGCACCGTAATGACCGCCTCGGTCACCGTCTCGCCCAAGAAATCCTCAGCCGTCTTCTTCATCTTCATGAGGATCTGAGCAGAAACCTGAGGTGGGGCTAACCGATCATTTTTAACTTTCACCCAAGCATCGCCATTGTCTGCTTTGACAATCCCGTAAGGCACCATCTTGATATCGCGCTGGACCACCTCATCTTCAAACTGACGGCCAATCAACCGCTTGATCGCAAACAGCGTATTGTTCGGGTTCGTAACAGCTTGCCGCTTGGCAGACTGGCCAACCAAGGTTTCGTCATCATCTGTATAGGCAACCACAGACGGTGTCGTGCGATCGCCTTCTGAGTTCTCGATAATTTTTGATGCCCCACCGTCCAATACCGCAACACAGCTGTTCGTGGTTCCAAGGTCAATCCCAATTATTTTAGCCATTTTTCTTCTCCATTCGCTCGGGCACCACTGCCCAATCTTTAATTCATGCCTCCTCAATGAGGCCGTTCAATTTTTTTTCAAGCACCTGCAGGGGGTTTGGATACGATCACCATAGCAGGCCGGACCAATCGCTCATGCAGCCGATAGCCCTTTTGGATGACTGCCATGACCGAATTGGGCTCCATATCCGGATTTTCAATCAATGACAGCGCTTCGTGAACATTGGGGTCGAAAGCCTGCCCCAATGGATCCAACATCTGCACACCTTCTTTTTCGAACACATCCGTAAACAACTTAAAACACAGCTTTAGACCCTCAAGTTGGGGGTCATCCTCAGGGGTTTCCGCCTGAAGACTGGTCTCGATTGCTTTTTCTAAGCTGTCCAACACTGGCAGCAGGTTCTGAATGAGACGCTCAACCCCGAACTTATGCGCGTTCTGCACATCTCGCTCGGCACGCTTCCTAAGATTTTGCATTTCAGCCTCAGCACGCAGCGCTTGGTCTCGCGCTTTATCGGCTTCCGCCTGAAGGTCAAGCAGTGGGTCTACAGCTTCCGCATCAATTAATGTCTCGAGCGGTTCTTGCAGCGCGCTGTCTTCGGACCCTTGGGTCTCGCTCGGAGCAATCTCAGCTTGATCTTCGCTGTGCTCTGGAGACGTTTCGTTTGAGTTCGTCATATTGAATTCTTCCCCGTAATAGGTAGCCATATTGGGGTTCAATTGATCAAATTCAAGGGGGTTTTCAAAAATTATGCTGCCCCCAGCGGGAATCTCCCTGAGGAAGTTCGGCAAGGCACTACCGCTCGGAGATGTCCATCGCAGCCGTTAACATTCTGGCTGTCGCATCCACAATGGGGATGATGCGATCATAAGCCATTCGAGTTGGCCCGATCACGCCGAGCACACCGACACACTCACCCGCAACTTGGTAGGGTGAAGTCACGAGACTACAATCACCGAGCAATTCATACCCCGACTCCTGCCCGATAAAGAGCTTAATACCATCAGACTCCATGCAACGGTCTAGGACATGAAGGATATCGCCTTTTAATGAAAACGCTTTGAACAAACCGCGAAGATCCTGAAGCCTTTGGGTTTGGTCGCCGTCTAATAAATTTTCTTGACCTGCAACGACAAAATCGCCGTTGTCTGCCGGGTCGAGTATTTGATCTGCGACGTCGAGGGTTCGCTGCATTAATTGATTCATTTGCACGCGGTCACCCTTCATCGAGCCAACCAACTCCGCCCGGATTTTCGTCAGGCTTTTCCCCGCGTAGTGCGCATTTAAAAAATTAGAAATTTCCTTAAGCTCAATTTCTGAATAGGCGTGCTCGATATGAATGACGCGGTTTTCAACCTCATGGTCATTGAGCACAAGAATCGCCAGCACACGACCCGGGGATAACAACAGGAACTCGATGTGCTTGAGTTTTAACTGACTCGGCCGCGGCACTGTAACCAACCCTGCGAGCTGGGTCACTTCAGACAACAAGCCCGAAGCTGATTGAATCAACTCTGACGCGGTCATATCAGGATCCAATGAAAGCGATAACCGAAAAAGGTCTTCAGCCCCAAGCGGCTCTACTTGGATGAGCGAATCGACGAAAAACCGGTACGCTTGCTCGGTCGGGATTCTCCCGGCAGACGTGTGAGGCGATTTCAAATATCCTTGCTCTTCCAACTCGGCCATCATGAATCGAATCGAGGCTGGACTCATCGAGACCCCGGCGGCTGCAAGGCGCGCCGAGGCAACTGGCTGCCCTTCGGCGATATAGTTTTCGACGATCGTGCGTAATAAATTTTGCGATTTTGCTGTAATCACTTTGATCGTTCCATTAACCAATCGACCCGCTTAGTCCGACAATATAGCCGCAACCCTCAGGTAAAAAAAGCGAAGATAAAAGGAATGTATCCATGTATTTTCTGGGTACATTTGACTACCATTTCAACTCAAACCCAAATCGATAACAATCGTCGCCATGCTCACGCATTTATCCATTAAAAATCTCGCCGTTGTCGATTCGATCAGCATCGAGATTGCGCCCGGCATGACGGTGGTCACGGGCGAGACTGGCGTTGGCAAATCATTGGTTGTCGATGGCCTGGCATTATTAATGGGCCAAAGAGCTGAATCCCACCTCGTCGGTCAAGCATCAAACAAGGCAGAGCTCTGCGGTATCTTTTTGCTCGACCAAGCGCCCCTTGCTCGCGCCTGGCTTGCCGAACATGACGTCGACAACAGCGATTCGGAAGTCGTGGTTCGACGCATCATTAACACCGAAGGCCCTAGCAGGGCCTTCATTAATGGCACGCCGATGACGCTGTCCCAGCTCAAGTCATTCAGCGAGTCCCTGCTGGACATTCACGCCCAGCACGAGCACCAGGCCCTACTCAAGCGCGACAGTCAGCGCCAGCTGCTCGACGAATTCGCAGCCGCCACGCCGCTTGCTGAAAGTGTTGCCGCGTTATTCGAGGCCTGGTCAGCATTACAAGCCAAGCAGAGCGCGCTGCTAGCCAGTCAAAAAGACCGAGCAGATCGAATTGGCTTTTTAGAATACCAACTTGAGGAGCTCACCAAGCTCGACCTGCAAGCAGGCGAGGTCAGCGCCCTGGATGCAGAATTATTACAACTGGCTGATGCCGACGAAAACATGAGCTTTGCGCAACAGGCTCAGCGACTTATCAGTGAAGACGATACCGGCGGCGGCCTGGGGGCTCTGCAATCCGCGCGCCTTGCCTTGGGCAAAGTCACCGATCCCAATCTAGGCGCTGCACGGGATCAAATGGATCAGTTCTTACTTCAAATAGAAGAGCTCAATCGAGATCTTTTGCGCTATCTCGATATCAGCCAGGCTGATCCGCAGCGGCTGCAATGGGTTGAACACCGCATGCAGCAAATTCATGACATTTCAAGGAAGCACCGATGTCCGCCGGAGCAGCTCATCGCACTGCATGCGACCTTGAGCGATGAGCTGGCGCAATTAAGCGATTCGGACGCGGCGGTTGAGACACTAAGCGATGACATCCAAACTGCAAAAAATAATTGGGCAGCGGCAGCCACTCGGCTCTCTAAAAAAAGAGCCAAAGGCAAAGCGAAAATTGAAACAACGGTCAAGAACTTACTCACTCAGATGGGGATGGGCAATGCTCGTCTCGAGGTGGGCCTTGCGCCTTACACGCAACCGAGTCGATTTGGCGGGGAAGAAACCACTTTTTTGATCGCGACCAATCCAGGTCAAACACCCCAACCGCTTAATAAAATAGCCTCCGGCGGTGAGCTTTCAAGAATTAGCCTTGCAATTCAAGTGGCGACCCTCGGGACCAGCGCGGTCGGCACCATCATTTTTGATGAAGTTGATGTCGGGATTGGCGGCGGCGTTGCCCAAACGGTCGGGGCGCTTTTAAGAACTCTGAGCGCACAAGCACAAGTTCTGTGCGTCACCCATCTCGGACAAGTGGCAGCCCAGGGCCACAATCACTTTAAAGTCACCAAAGATTCCAACGCAACCGCCATAGAATTGCTGAGCGATTCGGGACGGGTGGCGGAGATTGCAAGAATGTTGAGCGGCATTGAGATTACCAAAAAGTCGTTAGCTCACGCCCGAGAAATGATCATGACGGCGCAATCCGTCTAATCCGCGATTGCTTGCAACGGCCTCTACCGACAACTCGGGCATAACCCGTACATATTTAGCTGATGGTCGGTTAACTCAAAGCCCATCTCAAGCGCGATCGCTTCTTGTCTTTTTTCAATCTCTCGATCCGTAAACTCCTCCACCCGGCCACATTTTACGCAGACGATGTGATCGTGGTGAGCTTCTGGCGATAACTCAAAGATCGAATGGCCACCCTCAAAATGATGCCGGGTTACCAGCCCAGCATCTTCAAACTGCGTGAGCACTCGGTACACCGTCGCAAGACCAATTTCCTCGCCACTGTCGAGTAACAATCGATAAACATCTTCAGCACTCATATGACGGACCTTGGAGGTCTCGAGGGCATGCAGGATTTTCAGCCTTGGCAACGTGATTTTCAGGCCTGCGTCTTTGAGGTCTTGGGTTTCCGCCGTCATAAGTACTCGTCAGATTCTCTTAGCTGAGCCCACATTATACGATACAATGCCCACAGTCGTGACCCTGCGTGAACAGGTCACTCATCTTTCGACGAACATAGAGATCAATTGTTGTGAAATTGAATCGAAAAGTGCCCTTACTGCTACTCCTTCTGAGCCTTGTGGGCTGCGGGAGCATCGGATTTCCTGGCGTCTACAAGCTGACGATCCAGCAGGGCAACATTGTTTCACAAGAAATGATCGATAAATTAAAACCGGGAATGACCCGAGCACAAATACAGTTCGTCCTTGGCAATCCAGTGCTTGCGGACTCTTTCAACAGCGAACGATGGAATTATATCTACACCATTGCCTACCCAGATCAGCCTGTCATCAAACAGGAGCTCATTATCGTTTTCGAAAACAATCGTTTGGTCCGATTTGAAGGGGACTATGTGCCCAGTAGCGCTACTACGTCAGACCAACGCTAACGTCCTGCGCGATTGCGGCGACGCGCCTTCGGATCATTTATTAATGGCCGATAAACTTCAATCCGGTCTCCTACCTGGACCTCACGCTCGTCATCGACAACTTGACCAAAAACACCGCAGGGCAAACATGAAAAGTCATAGTCCGGAAACATCGACGGCAACAGAGAGCCCATCACGGCCGTGCGAATACTGGTGCCTTGCGTCACCGTGATCGGCATCAAAGCCTGACTTTGAGGGGCGGCAAAACATACCTCCGCAGATAAATCAGCCATGAAGATCATCCAACCGCGCTGTGAAAGCATCGACCATCCGGTCGGCGGCCACACCAAAAACCCGCCCAAAGGTCTGATCCATTAATTTGCTACTAAATTCAAACCGCATATCTAATGAGATTTTACATCCGGCATCGCCGAGCGCGTCAAAAGCCCAGCCTCCTTCAAGTTGCTGGAACGGCCCATCAACCAGCGACAAACCAATCACATTGGGCCGCATTAACTGATTTTTGGTGGTAAAGCTTTGCCGAATGCCCGATTTTGCCAGTACCAGCGTCGCGATGACCTCGGTTTCAGTTCTTTGAAGCACACGACTTTCGGCGCACCAAGGTAAAAATTCTGAGTACGCATCAATTTGATCCACGACCTCAAAGGCCACCTCACACGCGTAGGGCACCAGAGCGGTTCTTTTGATCTGTCTCAAAACGTTATCTGTCCATTAAAAAATAGTCACTAGGAACACGATCAAGACACCCAAAGGCGCTATAAACCGCGTCAGAAACCGCCATACTGGCAGGGCGCCTTGATCTTCTGTTAGCTGGGCTTGCAACTGGTCCTCACTAAGCAGCCAACCCGTGAAGATCGCAATGAGAATCCCACCAAGCGGCAACAAAATATTATTCGAGACATAATCCATTACATCGAAAAAGTTCATGCCATTGGTCAGGGTCCACTCTGCGCCTAAATTAAAGGACAAAGCGCTACCCAGACCCAGCAGCCAAGCAATGAAGCCAACCAAGACGGCACCCCGAGCCCGCCCTAAGCGTGTTTTTTCAACCACCCAAGCCACGGCAGGCTCGAGCAGTGAAATGCTGGAGGTGATCGCCGCGAAGCTTACCAAGACAAAAAATATGGTACCGAAAATTTGACCGCCTACCATCTGGCCAAAAGCAATCGGCAGGGTAATAAACATGAGACCCGGGCCCGCAGAGCTCTCAAGGCCATTTGCAAACACTAAAGGGAAGATCACCATCCCAGACATCAGTGCAACACCCGTATCCAATAGCGCAATCGTTGCTGCTGTTCCCACGATCGATGACCCTTTCGGCATGTAGGCGCCGTAGGCCATTATCGCACCCATGCCCAAGCTCAGCGTGAAAAAGGCTTGGCCCATGGCCGTAATCAAACTGTTCGAGCTGAAATCATCAAAGTTGGGTTGAAACAAGAACATTAAACCCTCAACAAAATGCCCGGTCGTGAGCGCGCTGTACAACACTAAGACAACCAACAACAGAAACAACGCGGGCATTAAATACCGAACCGTCATCTCAAGACCTCGCCCCACACCCCGGGCGGCTATTGTAATGGTCAGCGCCATGAAGGCGGTTTGCCAGCCAACGACTTTTAGCGGATCACCAATAAAGTCATCAAAACTGTTAGCCGCGGCGTTCGCCTCAATCCCAACGAAGTTGCCGGAAACCATATCGCCAACATAGGCCATTGCCCAACCCGCGATGACCCCGTAAAACGACAAAATCATGAAGCCCGCAAGCGCTCCAATCCAACCGATGATTGACCAGGCCGAGCTGGCATTAGACGCCTTGGCTAGGACGAGCATTGCATTGATGGGGCTTTGTCTACCCGCACGACCCAGCAAAATCTCCGACACCAAAATTGGAATTCCGATTAACGCAATACAGCCTAAATACGCTAATACAAATACCCCGCCTCCGTTCTCACCAGCAAGATACGGAAACCGCCAGATATTACCTAAGCCCACAGCGGAGCCGGCTGCTGCAAATATAAACATAAGGCGGGATGACCACATCCCATGCATCGACTCTGATTGATTTAGCATACCGCTTCCTCTCTTGCGCATTTTATTGTCACCATTTTGGCTTGTATCCACAAGTCATCCATTACGACGTACAATAAGCGCATTCCTGTCGAGTAAAGACATTGGCCACCAAAAAAAAATCAAATCCAGGCACCATCGCGAAAAACAAAAAGGCGGGTTTCGAATATCATTTCCATGAAAAATTCGAAGCCGGGCTGGTGTTAGAGGGCTGGGAAGTCAAGTCGATTCGCGCAGGGCGGATCCAGCTGACCGATACCTACATCTATTTTAAGCGCAACGAGGCTTTTCTCTTGGGGGCAAACATTACCCCTTTGCATTCGGCTTCAACGCATGTGGTCGCAGACGCACAAAGACTCAGAAAGCTGTTACTGAATCGGCGAGAAATTGCGCGCTTAATCGGTGGTGTACAACAAAAAGGATTTACCTGTGTACCCTTGGCACTTTATTGGAAGGGTCCCTTGGTGAAGTGCGAACTGGCACTGGCATCTGGTAAGAAGGAACATGATAAGCGCGCCACCATCAAAGAACGAGATTGGCAGCGTGATAAACAGCGCATTGCGAAGGATTACCGGCGCTAATCGTAAACGATATACCCTCGACTTCTTAAACACTGCCGTGCGACCCTTGCTTTTTTGGCTTCCGCGTCGGCCAAACCTTTAGCACCACCGGCCATAACGCCGGCACCAGCAGATTTTTTAGCACTCGATTCACTGCCAGCCGCCATGCTTAGCAATCCACCAAATAGGCCTGTGAGCGCCCCTTTGGATGCAACAATCTGGCCACTATTGACCTGATCGGCATAGTATTGGCATTCCTTGAGATCGGCCTCATAACCCTCCGGGTCAACCCCGGCTTGATCAACAATCGGCGTTGTGGCGCAACCCAATAACAATAGCAGCGGCATCAAGCGCAGAGTCCAGGTCATGTCCAACCTCCAAAGGCAACGGATATCAGTTTACATTTTTTTCCTGACATTTAGCTGAACAACCCACGACGAAAGGCCTTACAAAAAACCCCATTCAATTTCGAAAAACCCGTTCCAGAGAGCAATACGGCGTTCACGGTCACGATTTCCGTCTGGTGCGAGTCACCTATCGCGCCGCCGTAACCTTCGGATACTGGCATACTGGCATACTGGCATACTGGAATCAGTTTATAAACCGAATCAAAACCGTCAATGCCATAATCGAAAAAACCGGATTAGACACGAGGCCCAATCCGGTTTTCGAGTTTCTTACGAACGATTAAACAACCGTTACGTTCGCTGCCTGTAGGCCTTTGTCGCCTTGCTGTACTTCGAACTCTACTTCTTGGCCATCTCTAAGCGATGAAACGCCAGGTGAGGTAATCGCGCGAAAATGTACGAAAACATCTTTGCCGCCTTCCTGA
>JABGWC010000336.1 GCA_018645765.1 Gammaproteobacteria bacterium
ACTTCCTCTAATTGATGATTTCATTTAAACCAAAATCATCGGAGTCAGCAGGAAGGAATCATGAATATTCGAGGTAAAATTCTGTAGAACCGATGGAGCCTGCTATAAAATCGCGCTCTGTCGCGGAAAGTAGCCCTTCCACACTACCCGCGAGCGAATGAATGCTTTAACTTTATCAACACCTAGCGTGAGGACTACTGATATGGCAAAAAAGATCGTCATCGTCGAGGACGACATCGACCAAAGAAATAACTATATCGATGCGATCAGCAAAAAGGGATATCAGGTTCGCGGCTTTTCAAGTCGGGCTGAAGCACTGCTTGGCTTCGACAGCGAACTCCCCGATCTTGTCATTTTAGATATCATTCTTGGCGATGAAGTTGATGCCGGATTCGAGATCTGCAGAGACCTTTTGGGCCGCTCTCCAAACCTACCGGTCATTTTCCTAACCGAACGCATAGCAGAAATCGATAAAATTAGCGGCCTGCGCTTGGGCGCCTGGGATTATTTGCCAAAACCAATTTCATTGGATTACCTTTCAGAAAAAATTAGCTCCCTACTTCGGATTCATGAAGCCCGAAACCTTGCCGCCCAAGGCACCGCGGAAGCCAAAATAGTCGGCGACATGTCGATCGATCAAGATGCTTTACTCGTCTCATGGAAAAACCATCCCATTAATTTATCCGGAACCGAGTTTAGGATGCTGGCAAAACTGGTTCGCGTACCCGGTCATGCCGTCTCATACGACACTCTAATGAATGCGACCATGCAGTCCTTAGTGACCAACAATACGATCAATACCCATATGCGTAATATTCGCAAGAAATTCGAAACCATTGATCCGGATTTCAAGTGCATCAAGAGTGAGTATGGCTTTGGATACCGGTGGTCGACGCAATAGCGCATGGGCACCTTGACCTATAAGGGCCCAAAGCTCGGAACCAAGCTATTTATTCTGACGAGTTTTATTCTGGTGGTCATCCCCTGGTTTAGCTATCTCTACCTGAGCGAGATGGAAGAAATCCTGATTGATAGCCAAGCCAATGCGCAGCTCCTCACGGCAGAAGGAATTTCCACGCTTTTAAACGGCCGGTCAGACCTTTTTGACGAGTTACCGATCAGCCCGGATGGTTATGAAAAGCTCTATGCGCACCCACTCGAGAAGCCAATCCGAATCGATGGCAAGAATTCAGACTGGGAAGATGTCCTAGATTTTAATGTTGGCTTTGGACAAGCGCCATCGCTTACTACCGATGACGCAGAAGCCTTCAACCAATTCTACCTCGTGTTAGGGGAACACAAAGGACAGGTTTATGCCTTAGTACAGGTCCTGGACGATCAGATGATCTATCGCGACAACGATATTCTAAGACTCGATTTATCGGACCATATCCGAGTGACCTACACGGACCAGACCGGCCAAACACAACAACTGGTCATCACCGCAACCGAAGAAGGCATCACAACCGCCTATCGAGTCGATCGAAACTGGCGCTACGCCCTTGATGGAGAGGCCGATAATCGGGTGCCAGGCGTCCTGCTAAAGACCGAAAATGGCTATGCTTTAGAGTTCCGAATTCCCCTTGAACTGCTGGGACCAACTCGCAACTTTGGCCTTGCGGTCGTCGATGTAGACAACGACTCAACCCGTGCCATCGAGTCCATTACCGGCACCTTACCCTCGGGCGAGCGTGAAGCCTTCGGATTGGTCTTGCTCAAGACACCGGAGGTTTTAAGAATTATTGAGGGCCTTGGATACTCAGGCGCCAACATTCAAGTAATCGATTCCCAAAGCCGCATTCGAGCCGAGGTCGGCAGCTATCATTCTGATGACACAATGCCAGAGGAACCATTGAGCCGCGCCGGCTTTGGGCTCACCGCGATCAGCGCCTGGCTATTAGACCCATTTTACACTTTGGTCGAGCGGACGCTGAGCACAACCCGCATCGGCCAGGAAGACAATATCATTACAGCAGCGCTTGCCGGCGAGCCAACCGTTGCTTATTTTATTTCGCCCATGGACGGTGAAATTATCGTCGCGGCGCACCCGATTATTGACGAGGGCGCAATATTAGGGGTGGTCGTTTTAAAACAAACCACAGATCGAATTCTCAACCTACGTCGGGATGCCTTAAAACGGATCGTTAATTTTTCCGTCATCTCGGTGATTATTTTTGCAGGCATCATCCTGCTTTTTTCAGCGCGGTTAGCACGCAGAATTCGCAGGTTGGGTAACGAAGCCACCGGCGTAATCGACCGCCACGGCCGACTGACCTCGAGCCGATTAACCTCGGAGACTGACTCTGGCGACGAGCTCGGTGATTTGGCGCGCGGCATCTCGAACATGCTCACAAGGCTTCACCAGCACAATCAGTTTCTCGAAAACATGCCGCGAACGCTTCGCCATGAGATCAATAATCCGCTCAACACCCTCTCAACGTCCCTCGACAATTTGGCGACCGAGCAAACATCCGAGGGTCGACAAAAATATCTAGACAGCGCACGCCGCGGCCTCAATCGCATCGGGTTAATCGTTCAGAACCTTGCCGATGCCGCCAACCTAGAAGAAGCACTCATTGGCGATGACCTTGAATGCATCGACCTCAAGCTGCTGCTGCAATCCTATGTGAACAACTGCAAGATGATGCAACCCGGGCGGGTATTTACCCTCAACGCGCCAGAGGAACCGCTGTTTGCTTGGATTTGCGACTATCGAATTGAGCAGCTTCTCGACAAGCTCATCGACAACGCAATTGACTTTTCGGAGGTCGGTAGCACCATCTGCGTCGATCTAAAGGCCGTCGGCACCGACCTAAGCCTCGACATCACGAATGTCGGCCCTGGAATTCCAGAGAATTTGCTCACCAGTATTTTTGATTCAATGGTAACCGCCAGAGCGAACAATCCTGACAACCGCCTACATTTCGGGATCGGCCTCTATGTCGTCCGGGTCATCACGGACCACCATCAGGGTTCTGTCCACATCGAAAATCTAACCGACCCCTCCGGGGTTCGAGTGGGCGTCACCCTCCCGAGCGCTGCGCAGCCCGTAAGCTAAGCCTTGACGCTTTAATTTACGATTTTAAGATTTTGCTGGACCAGTGGGTCGACTGCAGCTTGAATTCGCCAGTCCGCTTTCATCGCTGCCGAATGCAAGATTGCGGTAATCGATACCGCAATTTCATGATTGAAGGTTAAGTTAAGGCCCTCGCCCGCCTTTGGCAGCAGCGAAACGTGAAGCTGATCGTCCTTGATTCGATAGGTCAGTTTGTAGGCAAGCTGGTATTCTTGCGACGCGCTGCCGTCAGGGCCACTGACAGCTGCAAAGGGTGTTTCAAAATTTGCCCGATCCAGGGCTCGACGCTCTTTATAATCCTGAACATCCTGCCGATCCGATGCAGACGCAAGCGTTCCGACGTCAGGATCAGCAGCAGCGTACTGCGCAAGCGCTTTCAACAACAGCTGTAAATACCGCCGCGTGAGCAAAATGCCGGGCGCTTGCGCGTCATCCGTTCCCACCCGAAGCAATAACCGATCTTCTTCGGCATCGTATTTTGCTTGTATTTGCCGAATCGAGGCCATAATCAATCGGGTCCTTCTTTTATCAATTTATTTTGATATTTGATTGCACTCTGCGCGGATATGAGTACTATATCGAAAAATTTTGATATAGCTCGATGAACGCCCAGCCTTTAACAACCCAATCTGCCCCTGCGGCCATTCTTGCACTGTCGAAAGCTTTTGCCGACCCCTTACGCCTGGACGTCCTGCGACTGCTCCAAAATAACTCGTTCGGCGTCATGGAGCTCTGTCACATTACCACGACGCCTCAATCCGGCATGAGCCATCATTTGAAGATTCTTACGGGGTGCGGCCTGCTCGAAACGAGGCGCGAAGGCACCTCCATCTTTTATCGTCGCGCGATGTTACCGCAGAACGGCTTTTTGAGCGATCTAACAAAGACCTTCTTAGACACCCTTGACCAAACCCCCTTACCGCCTGAACTGCTCAAAACACGTCAGAAAATTTATGACGACCGCAGTCAACAGTCGGCTGATTTTTTTAAACGCTGCGCGGCACAGCTGAAAGAAAATCAAGACCTTGTCGCATCCTTCGAGCACTACTCAGGCTGCGTGGGGGACTTGATCGGCAACGAAAATCTTCCGAGGGAAACGCGAGTTATTGAAATCGGCGCCGGCGAAAGCCCATTGCTCACGAGTCTTTCTAAGACCTTTAAATCCGTCCTCGTCGTCGATAACTCCGACGAAATGCTCAAGAAGACCAAGGCAAGAGTGCAGCAAGAGCAGCTTCAGAACGTTCATTTCATGCTGCAAGATTACGACAGCCTCACTCTTGATTTCCCGGCGGACCTATTGGTCTGCAACATGGTGCTCCATCACCTACCAGCGCCAGCCGCCTTTTTCCAAAAAGCAGCTGGTCTCATCAAGGCAAAAGGCAAGCTGCTCTTGATTGACCTTTGCCCGCACCAACAAGACTGGACTCGGGACATTTGCGGGGACCTTTGGCTTGGATTCGAACCTGACGATCTCGACCTTTGGGCCACTGCATCTGGATTTCAGCGAGGCCAAGGGGCCTTTCTTGGTTTAAAAAATGGTTTTCAACTACAGCTGAGAATTTTCACAGCACATTCACTTTAACGACCAACCTTAGGAGTCATAATGACCGATTATAAAGTAGCCGATATTAGCCTTGCCGAATTTGGCCGAGCAGAAATCGAACTGGCCGAAGCAGAAATGCCCGCATTGATGAAGCTTCGCGCCAAATATCAAGACGAGCAACCCTTAAAAGGCGCAAAAGTCTTGGGCTGCATCCACATGACGATTCAGACCGCCGTGCTCATTGAAACATTGGTTGATTTAGGTGCCGAAGTGCGCTGGTCGTCTTGCAATATCTTTTCAACGCAAGATCATGCTGCCGCGGCGATCGCTGCCAGCGGCATTGGCGTTTTCGCCTGGAAAGGTCAAACCGAAGAAGAATTCCTCTGGTGTATTGAGCAAACCATCTTAAAAGATGGCCAGCCTTGGGATGCCAATATGATCTTGGATGACGGCGGCGACCTCACTGAAATGGTCCACAACAAGTATCCCGATCTTTTGAGTGCCATCCACGGCATTACCGAAGAGACCACCACAGGTGTTCACAGGCTTCAGGAAATGCTCACGGCCGGCGAACTTAAAGTGCCGGCCATTAATGTCAACGATTCTGTTACCAAATCCAAAAACGATAATAAGTACGGTTGTCGGCACAGCCTGAACGACGCAGTCAAGCGTGCAACCGATATGCTCATGGCGGGTAAAAAAGCCTTGGTCATTGGTTATGGCGATGTCGGTAAGGGTTCGGCTCAGAGTCTTCGACAAGAAGGTATGATTGTCCGTGTCACGGAAATCGATCCCATTTGCGCCATGCAAGCCTGTATGGACGGCTACGAAGTCGTATCCCCTTATATCAATGGCATTAACACCGGCAAAAAAGAGGACATCGATCTACGGTTGATGCAAGGCACCGATATGATTGTGACCTGCACCGGCAACGTCAATGTGTGCGATGAAAACTTGTTGGCAACCGTTGCGAGCAACGCGGTCGTTTGCAACATTGGACACTTTGATACAGAGATCGATACGCAGTTCATGCGCGATAACTGGCGCTGGCAAGAGGTTAAACCACAGGTTCATAAAATCTTCCGTAGCGACGATCCAACCGATTACATTTTGCTGCTGTCAGAAGGCCGCTTGGTCAACCTTGGCAACGCGACCGGTCACCCGTCACGGATTATGGATGGCTCTTTCGCAAATCAAGTTTTAGCACAGATGTATCTGTTCGAGCGCGCGTGGGCGAGTCATGACCCGATGCAGCGACAACCCATCACTGTTGAGGTTTTGCCTAAAGCGCTCGATGAAGAGGTCGCACAATACATGGTGGAAGGTTTTGGCGGAACGATTACCCGGCTGACTCAAAAGCAAGCTGATTACATTAACGTGCCTGGAGAAGGTCCTTTTAAATCTGAAGAGTACAAGTACTAGGACTCTGTCAACCCAACAACGTTGGGTTTGGACTCGGCGTCTGAAGTCGGAGACAATAGTGTTTCGACTTCAGGCACCTTTCCCATGAAACAAGCGCTTTCGGATCTACTCACGCTTTTAGACCTTGAACAAATTGAAATGAACCTGTTTCGCGGTGTCAGCCCTGATGAGGGTTGGCAGCGCGTTTACGGCGGCCAGGTTATTGGGCAGGCGCTGGTCGCGGCATCCCGAACCGTCGATGATCCAAATCGGATCGCGCATTCCCTACATGGTTATTTTTTACGACCGGGCGATACCACTTGCCCCATTCTGTATCAGGTCGATCGCATCCGCGATGGCCGCAGTTTTACAACCCGACGCGTCAAAGCCATTCAAAAAGGCCAAGCAATTTTTAGTATGTCGGTTTCGTTTCAGGTGATGGAGGCAGGCCTAGAGCACCAAATGTCCGCACCCAGCACGCCGCCACCTGAGGATTGCAAAAGCGAAGAAATGCTGATGAACGAATACCTTCGCGACGTGCCAGAGGCCGACTCAACCTTTGTTAAACGGCCTCGGCCGATCGAGATGCGCTTTGCTGACCCAATGAATGATGCCAACCCGCAACCGCTGCCCCCAGAACAAAGTGTCTGGATCAAAACGATCGATACGATGCCCGATGATGTTCGCTTGAATCAGTGCCTGCTCGCATACGCCTCAGACATGACTTTGATCGACACCAGTTACCGGCCCCATGCGATCAATTGGCGTCAGGATAACTTTCAAGTGGCAAGCCTGGATCATGCTATGTGGTTTCATCGCCCGTTCAAAACCGATGAATGGCTGCTGTATCATCAAGACAGTCCTTACTCTGGCGGCGCTCGAGGCTTTAGTCGGGGCACTTTTTATGACAAAGATGGCCTGCTTGTGGCGTCTTGCGCACAAGAAGGCCTTATTCGGTTACACACGTCATGATTCGTTATATCGAGCGCACCAAAGCCTACTATCGAGCGCAAGGGTTTGAACACGACTACCAATGGGCCAGGAATACGCACACGCCATTGAGCAAGCCCGCCAAGCCACTCACGTCAGCGCGGATCACACTTGTGACCACCGCCGTTGTTGAGCCCGGCATTCCTAAACCGATCAGGACCGCTAAAAGCTATCGATTTTCTGACGCGCCAGCGCATTTCGACACTGCTGAAGTGTCCTGGGACAAGGTTACAACCCACACCAACGACCGAGAATCCTACTTTCCGCTACGAGCGCTCAACGCCCGGGTTGCCGCAGGAGACATCGGATCTCTTGCCCCAAGGTTCCATTTTATCCCGACCGAATATAGCCAGCGTCATACCCGCGACCAGGATGCACCCCTGATCACCCAGCATTGTCTCGAAGATGCCGTTGATCTCGCGATCCTGATTCCGTTGTGACCGGTTTGCCACCAAACCGTCAGTCTGGCGGCCAGATCTTTAGAGACCGCGGGGATTGCGACCGTTGTAATCGGCTCCGCGTTGGATATTTTGAAACGGGCTGGGACGCCCCGCATCGTCTTTAACGACCTACCTTTAGGGAATCCTGTTGGCAAACCGTTTGATCGAGCAATGCAAAATCAAACCCTCGAAGCCGCTCTAGACCTGTTTTATCAGGCTCAAAATCCAGGGGTCGTTCAACAATTGCCGAACCGGTGGTCCGCGTCCGAGGGCTGGCGAGACAATTTTATGGCCATCACCGCCCTTAATCGAAAACAGCTCTTATCGCTCGGTGATGAAAGCCGGCGCCAGCGCCAACGCAATCGAGAACAGGGCTTGTTCCGGCCTTAATCTCCAACTAATTACCGATTTTGCATTAATGATCGCAAGGCAACGACGGTCCCCAGAACACCGGAGATGACGGCTGGCCGGGGTTCAATCTGAAAGAGCGGCGAATGATGTGATGGCAGCGACTGGCCCTTTGCTTCAAATGCCGCAAAACGTGCTTGGGATGTTCCGCCTACCGAGAAATAAACACTGGGTATAACCGGTTCCTGGGTGAAAAACGGGAAATCTTCGCCGCCCATACCCTCTCGCTCATAGGCAACAAGGATGTCCTCACCCAACTCGTCCGACCAAGCCTTGAGTACCTGACTCGCCAAATCGGCATTATTTTCAGTAACCGGCACGCCCCCTTTCAGTTCAAGATAAGGCAACTGACTTTCCGGCAATCCACCCGCGCGCCCGATATTCACCGCGATGCGCTCGATCGCTGCGAGTAACTGGGTTCTCGTTTGTCCGGAATCTGACCGAACGGTTAACTCTAACCGGGCCTCTTCCCCAATGACATTGCGCTTGTTGCCAGCGCGAAAAACCCCAACGGTCACCACCGCCGGCTCTCGTGGCGAGACCTCGCGCGCAACAATCGTTTGCAGGGCCATCACGATCTGCGCGCCGATGACGATAGGATCCCGACCGCGATGCGGGCTCGCTCCATGGGCACCAATCCCCGGTACGACGATATCCAGCGAATCAACCGCCGAATAAGCGGCGCCTCGGGACGCAAACAACTTCCCAGCCTCTATGTCCGCGGCAACATGAAACCCCAGCGCAAAGTCTGGTGTCCCAAAGCGCTCCCAAATGCCCGCGGCGCGCATGGCCGCAGCACCAGAATCCTTCCACTCCTCAGCCGGTTGCGCGATCAACATTAACGTGCCCGACCAAGTCTCTTTGTGCGCCGCCATTATCCGCGCAGTGCCAATCAAGGAGGTGATATGGACGTCGTGTCCGCAAGCATGCATGACCGGGAAATGCTGACCCTCTAAATTTTCCTGTATTACCTGAGAGGCATAGGGCAAACCGCTGCGCTCTTTGACGGGCAGGGCGTCCATATCTGCCCGCATCATGACCAAGGGTCCAGCGCCATTGCGAAGCAGCGCAACAACCCCCGTTTTGGCAATGCCAGTATGCACCTCATAACCCAGCGCGCTGAGCTCCTCAGCCATCCTTGCAGCGGTCTTAACCTCAACGAAGGAGAGTTCCGGATTGGCATGGAAATGTTTAAACAGCTGATCAAGGGATTGATCATACAAGGCTGTTACTTCCTGCTTCAGCGCGTCCTCCGCCGCAACCGCGAAACTCGGCACAGCCCAAAAGCAGAGACTCATAAACAACATGCGAAGGGCTAAGTTCATCCGGTGGGCCATGATCTTCATTTGTTATTACCCCTTTCTTGCGGCTCGTTTCTTGTTGTTTGTTCCTTACTGCTTATCCCCGCACCCTAATCGGCCCGGTCGGCACCCAATTTAGGGTCAAGCTACTTTACCCACGCCCAGTGGCTGGTTTGGCGACACTGCTATTTCAGATTTAACAGTTCGACGTATCGCTTAGCCAAAGCATCCTGGCGTGTTTCAAGGTCTACCCGCGCGCCATCAATCAATACCGTCACAGGCGCCGACGTCACCTCAAGTGGATCACCATCCCAAATGACCAAATCGGCAATGGCGCCCACCTCGATTCGACCAAGGCCCTTAAGCCCCCAGATTTCGGCAGGCCCGGCGGTAATCGCCGTGATCGCCTGCTGCCAAGACAAACCCTGAGCTACCGCAATCCCTGCAGCCTGACTCAATGAGCGGGTTTCAGAATAAGGCGAGCCAGAGAAAAAGGCGAAGCGCACCCCCGCATCCGCCAATAATGTCGCTTGATCCAGTCGAGCCCCCAATCGATCAAAATTTTGCGGTAGGTTCTCCATCACGTTAATTAGAACCGGAATATTTTCCACGTTTAAAAGGGGCGCCACTTTCCAGGCTTCCGTCGCGCCAGCTAAAATTAAGCGCAGCCGCGGATAGGCGCCAAAGGCCGTCACCACCTTGATGATGTCGGCCGCGCGATCAACCTGCACCACCAGCGGTACTTTACCGAGCCGCACGGCCGACAACGCGATAAGATCCGATTCATCTAGGTTAAAAGCCCGATTCTTGTTGGTATTAAAAGCGCGCCGTTGCTCATCATATCGCGCTGACTCCTCAAGCGCCTCTAGCGCGGCAGCAAGCGCACTGGATCGAGAGCCCCCCGCTCGCCGCCGATCGCTCTCACGTAAATACAAATGCTGCGCCATAGTTTTTTCTTGTAAAAAAGCCGATCCTTGTTTGAATCGGACCAACGCGCTTTGACCTGCATAGTTGCTATCGCCCGCCTCCGGCACAATGAGACCGCGGGTAATGCCATCGTTACTGGCGATGGGGATGAGGCTTGAGTTTTCGTTCAAGGCCAAATGAACCTGAAAACCCGCCGTCATATCATCATCCACCTGCTCGCCGTCATGGCTTACGCCGAGGCCACTTACTTCCGCAAGACCAATGGTCGTGCCTGAGTCAATGAACCCTGGCGTCACCGCCCGGGCTTCACCATCAAAAACAGCGGCGCCTGCCGAAGCAACCAAGTCAGCGCCAATCTGCGTAATGACGCCATTGACAATGCGAAGATCACGCACCTTGCCCGACTGAAAGCTAGTTTCAACAAGCCTGACATTTTTAATCAGCAGCTCTTCGGCTGAAAGACTGGTCACACCTAATAGACCCATCACAATGAGTACGCTTTTCATCAAAACACCTCTTCGCGTTGACCCAACTCAAAGTCGGTCACCGGACCCAGTCCAGCGGCTCGGTCGAGCCGTCGAACGCCATCAACAAAGACCGTTTCTGCCCGCGCATAAACACTCATCGGCGGATGGCTCCAGAGCACCATATCCGCCATTTTACCGACGGCCAGGGTCCCAGTTTGATCGGCAACGCCAAGCGCTTGCGCCGCATTTCTTGTAATCCAGGTGAGCGCGACCGAGGCATCAACGCTCAGACCCAATCGTTGCCCGGCAGCCATGGCCTTCGCCGCCTCTTGATTCAAGCGTTGTATGCCCGTTGCCGAATCCGAATGAACAATGGCGCAAGCGCCAGCTGCTTGAACCATCGCGACGTTCTCTTTGATGCCATCAAAGGACTCCAGCTTAAATTGCCACCAATCTGCCCACATTGCCGAGCAAATGTTATTCGCAGCCAAGAGATCGCCAATTTTGTAGGCCTCAACAGCATGATGAAATGCCGTAACTTGGTAGCCGAACTCGCGGCTCAAATCGATGATCTGGGCCATCTCGTCAGCTCGATAACAGTGGTTATGAACTAAAATTTCGCCCTTCAAAACGCCGACCAAGGTTTCCATCTGCAAGTTACGCTTAGGAGGCGAGGGCCGCTCTTTGTAATCTGATTCGCCCTCGTTGTTGGCTCGCCAAGTCTCGTACTCGCCCAACGCTTTTTCAAAGCGCATCCATTTTTTTTGATACTCCTGGGCATCGATCCAAGCCTTCCGATAGCCTGCAAAATTACCCATACGCGTTGAAGGGGACCGAGAGCGACTCCCATAGACCCGCTTTGGGTTTTCGCCGCACGCCATTTTTAAACCATAGGGCGCCCCCGGGAACTTCATGCCTTGGACTGTCCGCGACCAACTATTTTTCAAAACGACGCTCCGACCGCCAAACAGGTTCGCGGAACCCGGCAGCACTTGCAGGGTGGTGACGCCCCCTGCAAGGGCAAGCGGAAACTGGGGGTCTTGGGGCCACACACTGTGCTCAGCCCAAACTTCAGCCGTCACAGGCGAGGTGGCTTCATTGCCATCACTGTGCGCGCGATATCCGGGCGACGGATAATCCCCTAAATGACTGTGAACATCGATCACGCCGGGCGTTAGCCAGCGGCCGTCGGCATTGATTTCGGGCACACCAGGCGGTATTGGTTCATCCATCCTGCCAACGGCCGCAATCTTGCCATCGGCCACCGATACCCAGCCCTTAAACTCGCCTTGTCCTTCGCCAACGTCAACGATGGCATGGGTCAGCACGAAGGCTGCATGGGGCGGCGGGTCATAGGTCGACGGATAATCAGCGCAAACTGCCGAACTCAATGCAACGCCTACGATCAATAACCAAAGTTTTGTCATGATGCTCATTGTAAGTTTACCCCTTGTCCGAAAACTAACAGCTTCAAGCGCAAATCACGAACTAGGCCTCACTGGCGCTAACCGAATTAACCCAGTCCTATTGGAGAGAGTGCTCAGCAAACGCACCCGCGGTCTCGTGCTGCTCGATAGGACGGGCCGCCGTTCGCTACGATAATCTCAGCAGCGCTGCGCGACCAAACGCAAAGG
>JABGWC010000338.1 GCA_018645765.1 Gammaproteobacteria bacterium
AAAATCGCTCTGGACCACATCCGATTGGCCCTTAGCCTCTAAAATCGCATCAGCAAACGTACTCATGAATAACCGGACCGACCGGATCGCATCATCATTGCCCGGTATCAAAAAGTCCACATTGTCTGGATTGCTATTGGTGTCAACGATCGCGACAACCGGAATACCTAACGTTTTAGCTTCCGTTACCGCAATCTTTTCATGATCCACATCAACAATAATAATGACGTCCGGCAAACCGCCCATGTTCTTGATCCCACCGAGGCTGCTTTCGAGCTTTTCGAGTAACCGCTGCCGCGTTAGGGCTTCATGCTTAGTGAGTTTCGCAAAGGTACCATCGGTGCTTTGCTCTTCGAGGTCCCGCAACCGGCGAATCGATTGACGAATCGTTTTATAGTTCGTCAACATGCCGCCTAACCAGCGTTTATCGACATAGGGCATGCCGCATCGAGACGCTTCTTCTTTAATGATTTTACTCGCGCTGCGCTTAGTGCCGACGAATAATACTTTGTTCTTTTTAGCCGTAAGGGACGCGACAAAAGCTAAGGCTTCTTCGAATGCCGGGACCGTTTTTTCCAAGTTGATGATATGAATATCGTTGCGAGCACCAAAAATAAACTCACCCATTTTAGGGTTCCAGTATCGCTTTTGGTGTCCGAAGTGAACGCCTGCTTCCAGCAGGTCACGCATGTTGACTTGAGCCATGATGTCTCCAATTTGTATGGGTTGGGCTTCCACACATCCCAGACTGCAACCCGAAGGCACCCGCAACCTGTGACGATGTGTGTGCTGATTTAAGATGAAGGCGTTTGCGTTCACCCTGTTTTACGTTTCCGCGGCGCGCTTTATACCATATTTGACGCATTAAACCAATGATTAAGCCTGCCATAGGTCGGCTCGCCTGCTATACTCTCGCTCGGCAAAGGAGGCGATTGTGGTCAACATCAAAACAGCGACTGAGATTGAAAAAATGCGCGTGGTTGGCGCTCTGGCAGCAGAACAGCTGGAAATGATCGCAGAGCACATAACACCGGGGGTGAGCACGGGCGAGCTCGACCGTATCTGCCATCGTTATACCATTGATGACCAAAAAGCGACGCCTGCGCCCCTTAACTACCGAGGGTTTCCGAAATCGATTTGCACGTCGGTAAACCATGTTGTGTGCCATGGCATCCCATCAGATGAAAAAATTCTAAAAGATGGCGATATTATCAATATTGACGTGACCCTCATCAAAGATGGCTTCCACGGCGACACCAGCAAAACCTTTGTTGTGGGGAATGGTACGGTTCGCGGCGAGCGCTTGGTTCAGACCTGCAAGCAGAGCCTAAACCTTGGCATTGCGGCGGTTAAGCCTGGCGCACAATTGGGCGACATCGGCTTTGCGATTCAAAGCTTTGCGGAAAAACACCGATTTTCAATCGTTCGCGAATACTGCGGGCACGGCATCGGTCGCGTCTTTCATGATGAGCCTCAGGTACTGCATTACGGGCGGGCAGGAACGGGCATGACCCTGAAGCCCGGCATGATTTTTACCATCGAGCCTATGATTAACGCGGGCAAACCCGCCGTCAAGCTGCTCCCCGATCAGTGGACCGTTGTCACCAAAGATCACCAATTAACCGCACAGTGGGAACACACTATTTTGGTAACCGATACGGGCTATGAAATTTTGACCCACCGCAGCGACGATGACCTCCCTCGAATCGGTTAGCCCGAATCTCGCGGCACTCAGTCAGACGGTTTCTGAGAGCAAGACACCACTACCCCTTTTAAAGGCTGCGCTGGCTGATTTTCGAGCACACCAGCATACGGCCTTTGAGAATGGGGCGAGTGTTGCCGAGCTGATCACGGCGCGCGCCGCATTCATCGATCATATCTTGGCCCTTTGCTGGCAACGCTTCAACTGGGATGAAAACCTGTCCAGCCTCAGAAAAAGCCGCATCTCATTGGTCGCCGTGGGCGGTTATGGCCGCGGTGAGCTCTTGCCGAATTCCGACATTGACCTATTGATCCTCATCGAACGGGCCAACGCGCAACACCATAGTTCGAACATTCAATCTTTTCTTGCACTGCTTTGGGATATTGGTTTGGAAGTTGGGCACAGCGTTCGTTCTGTTAAAGAATCTCTTCATCAAGCGACGCACGATGTAACCGTTATGACCGCCTTACTCGATGCAAGAGCAATTTGTGGCACGCCGTATCTTCTTCAACAATTGTGCTTGAAATTACGATCCAAAACCGGCTGGAAGACCAAAAGCTTCTTCCAAGCAAAATACGCCGAACAGCAAGATCGGCATGCCAAGTCCAACCACACCGAATACAGCCTCGAGCCCAATTTAAAAACAGCGCCCGGTGGACTACGTGACATCCAGACGATTTTATGGATCGCACAGTTTCACTATCAAACCAGCGCGCTCAGTGCGTTAGTTGACGAAAAATTTTTGGAAGTTGAAGAAGCCGATAAAATTCTGGATGCACGCGCTTTTCTGTGGAGAGTCCGCTTTGTGCTGCATGATCTCCTTGGCCGGGATGAAAACCGGTTGTTTTTTGACAATCAAAGAAAAGTGGCGCTTGCATTAGGCTATCGGGATGACGCGCAACTGGCGGTTGAGCAATTTATGCAGGACTACTATCGATTTGCAAAGTCCGTCAGCACAATCAATGAGATCATTCTGCAGGATTTCGATGAACAAATCGTTCAGGGTGGCAGACGAACCAAGCCCGTTCGAATCAACGAGCGATTTCAAGCCAACAACCACTACTTGGAAGTCACCCAAGCGGATATTTTCGAGCGCAACCCCGAAGCCTTACTTGAGATGTTCGTCGTTCTGGGCGAAACACCCGAACTCAAAGGCATTCGAGCGAGCACGATCCGACAGGCCCAAACTTCAGCGGGACGAATTGATGATGCGTTCAGACAGAGTGAACTCGCAACAAGCTTATTTTTGAAGTTGCTGCGGGTTGAGCACCATCTTTTTTCCCAACTTAGGCGTATGAACCGCTATGGCATCCTGGGTGCCTATTTACCCGAATTTGAACGCGTTGTGGGTCAAATGCAATTCGACTTATTTCACATTTACACGGTTGATGCGCATACCTTGCAGGTCGTTCGCAACATGCGCCGGTTCCGCTACAAGAATCAGCAACAAGAATTCCCGATCGCCGCGCACATCCATCATCGTTTGCCGAAGATCGAACTGCTCTACATTGCAGGCTTTTTCCATGACCTTGCAAAAGGCAAAGGGGGCGATCACTCAGAGCTGGGTATTGAGATCGCAAGCGCCTTTTGCGCCCGCCACCAATTGGGTACTTGGGATACCAATTTGGTTTGCTGGCTGGTCAAGAACCACTTACTCATGTCGACGACAGCCCAACGCAAAGATATTTTCGACCCGGATGTGGTCCGAGACTTTGCTGAACAAATGGGCGACCAAGTCAGACTCGATTACCTCTACGCCCTGACCGTTGCGGACATCAATGCCACCAACCCAACACTTTGGAATAGCTGGCGTGATTCCTTAATGAGCCAACTCTACCTCGAAACGAAAAGGGTCCTACGGCTTGGCGTTGACAACATGATCGATCGAGAAGACTACTTAGCCCAAGTGCAATTGCGCGCAAGCGCCAAGCTCACGGCCAAGGGCATCGAAATTGACCGTGTGCGGACCCTATGGGCCGGGTTAGACGATGACTACTTCCTGCGCGAATCAGAACTCAACATTATCAACCATACCGAATCCCTCAACGCTTATGACCCTGCAACCGGGCCACTCATCCTCATAGAAGACAGTCAGTCGCGCCTCACAACCGATTCCGGCGTGACCCATATTTTTATTCATCTGCCATCGGATCAACCGCTATTTTTCGCCATTGTGTCCGCCTTTGATCAACTGGGTATGAACATTGTTGACGCTCGCATTCCCGGCAATACAAAAGGTCGAACAGACTACACCTTTGATGTGCTCGAGACCCAACCACTGAGCCAGCAGAGCCGTGACAACCGGCTGAATAGTGTTCGCCAAACGATCAATCAGGCAATCAACGCGGGCGATGACTTTAAAGTCTCCGCCAGACGAACGCCCCGAATTTTAAAAGAATTCAACGCTCGAACTCAAATCTCGATCGACTCCCGCGCCAATGAATCCTTCACCCTGCTCGAAGTCGTTGCGGCAGATCGACCTGGATTACTGGCAAAGCTTGCCCGCGTTTTTCAGACCCACCACATTCAGATTCAGGCTGCTAAAATCACAACGCTCGGTGAACGCGTAGAGGACGTCTTCCACATTGTTAACCAAAATGGGTTGCCAATGAATGATCCTGACGCTGAGGCCCAACTCTCAGCGTCGATTCAAACCGAACTCGATCAGCATATTTAAAGGTTTCCTGCATGAACCCCAATTTAGCCCGATTAAACCCCTATCCCTTCGATCGATTAAATCAGTTATTGAAGTCGGTAAAACCGGCTGACCAACGCTTCATCTCTTTAGCTATGGGAGAGCCACAACACGAACCCCCTGCGTTCATTATCGAGTTTTTAAAACAAGGCGACATGGCAAGGCAGAGCTTAAAGACGTACCCGCCAACCAAAGGCTCAGACCAACTTCGGCAGGCCATCGCCGGGTTTCTTCGAAATCGTTTTTCACCCGCTCACCCTGATCCCGATCATCAGATCTTGCCGGTTAACGGAACCCGTGAAGCTTTATTTGCCGTTGCGCAGGCCTTGAGCCGGCCCCTTACAAAGCCGCTGACCTTACTGCCCAATCCCTTTTATCAAATTTATGAAGGCGCTGCCCTGCTGGCAGGCACAACACCACACTATATCGACTGTCCTGCCAGCCAGGGTTTTAAGCCCAATTTTAATGAAATCGATGATGAAACCTGGGCGCGCGTGGGGCTGGTGTACCTGTGTAATCCTGGCAATCCGCATGGCGCCTTGATGACAGAGCAAGCGCTGCAAAGCCTGATTCGCAAAGCGATAGAGCATGACGTCATCCTCATTGCTGACGAGTGTTACTCCGAGATCTATGCCGATGAAGCCGCGCCACCCGTCGGCCTGCTGCAGGCTGCAGCCGCCATGGGCAATACCGACTTTAAGCAGTGCATTGCCTTTAACAGCTTATCAAAACGCTCGAACTTGCCTGGGCTGCGCTCCGGCTATGCTGCCGGTGATGCGGACCTGATTCGGCAATTTTTACTCTACCGCACCTATCATGGCAGCGCGATGCCGGTGCACACGCAGAAACTGAGTGCGCTGGCGTGGTCGGACGAAGCTCACGTTATCGATAATCGCGCCTTGTATCGAACTAAAACCCAAGCGTTCATACAAACCCTTGCGCCGGTATGGCCGATCACAGCCCCCGCCGCAAGCTTCTATTTATGGCCTGAAACCCCCACTGATGATCAACAATTTACGCAGGACCTCATCCGGCTCTGCAACATTAAAGTATTACCGGGCCAATATTTATCTCGAGCGGTCAATGGCGTAAATCCCGGGGCAGGACGTGTCCGAATTGCACTCGTTGCAGAGCAAGCCGCCTGTGTCGAGGCCGCCGAACGAATTAAAGCCTGTTTTCAGGCGCTTGGCTGAAAGTTCGGGTCAAACCAGTCATAATCCAGACCTTTCGCAGCAACCCCTTGAGTGGTAGGAGACATTATGTTCAGTATTGGAATTGGGATCGGAACAAAAAACGAGGACGATGCTTGGCTTGAAGTCTTTTATCCGAGCCCACTCTTGCAGCCCAGCGCGGACTTAATCGAAGGCTTAAGCCATGTCATCGATTTTTCTGCAGGCGAAGGCCTCTTCCCACTCGATGAGGCCGCGCGTGTGGCCTTGTGCGACTGCATTGAACACCCGGGACAGCTCGCCTTACTCAAGACCCTTCAAAATAGCCCAAAGCCTTGTGTCCTGACCTGGTTAAAAACCGATGGCCCCATTACTTCGACCCCCGCGGCCTATCTAAAGCTTCATTTGCTATCCCACGGCTTAACGCGACCCAACAGCCTCAATCTAGACGGTATTTATGCCGCTCTGCCCAATGTCGCCTGGACCTCGGAGGGTCCAATGGCACCATCAGCTTTGCCGGATGCGATGCTATCGGCCCGCCTCGAGGGACGCCACTTAGAGGTCACAAGCCTCGATAAATTTCCCAAGCTCACCAACTATGTTGTTCCGGAGGGTGTCCGGATCGCCGATTCAGCAAGAGTCCGATTGGGCGCATACCTTGGTGCGGGCACGACCGTCATGCACGAGGGCTTTGTCAATTTTAATGCTGGGGCGGAAGGACCCAACATGGTCGAGGGCAGAATCTCACAAGGGGTCTTTGTCGCCAAAGGCACTGATCTTGGCGGCAGTGCGTCAACGGCTGGCACCTTGTCTGGCGGTGGCAATCATGTCATCACCATCGGCGAGGATTGTTTGATCAGCGCCAATGCCGGAACCGGCATCTCGCTGGGTGATCGGTGCACCATAGAAGCCGGTCTGTACATTACACCCGGCACTCAGGTCAGCCTGTTGGATGAACACGGCGAAACGGTTAAAACGCTTAAAGCGCGAGCACTCAACGGGCAAAGTGATCTATTGTTTATCCGTCATTCTCAAACTGGCGTGGTGCAATGCCGAACCAATCGGCAAGCCATCGCCTTGAATGACCAACTCCATCAACACAATTAACAGGATGACACATTCCATCGAACTCATTGAAGACACCGAAACATTGGCCCTGGCCCAGGCGTTGATTAAAAACCCTTCTGTTTCACCCAAGGACGCAGGCTGTCAGGCCCTCATGATTCAGCGCCTGGCCGCTATGGGTTTTGATATCACTCCCATGCCCTTTGCCGATGTCGAAAATTTTTGGGCCCTCAAAGACAGTGGCATACCGGGTCCAACCCTGGTTTTTGCCGGCCACACCGACGTGGTCCCAGCAGGGCCCTTAACCGACTGGACCTATCCGCCTTTTGAGGCGACGGTATCAGATGGCTGGTTATACGGCCGCGGCAGCGCTGACATGAAATCGGCCCTAGCCGCCATGATCATCGCCTGTGAACGATTTATCGATCAACAAGGATCATTTACCGGCAAGATCGGCTTTCTCATCACAAGCGATGAAGAGGCCGCAGCAAAGCATGGCACCGTCCGGGTGATGCAAGCCCTTGCCGACGCCAAGATTCATTTCGACTATTGTGTTGTCGGCGAACCCTCGAGCTCGAAAACCTTGGGCGACATGATTCGGGTTGGTCGCCGCGGTTCATTGAATGCCCATCTGTTGATTCGAGGCAAGTCCGGCCACGTGGCGTACCCAGACACCCTCAAAAACCCGATTCATCAGGCTATGCCAGCCATTAATGCCTTAGCCTGCAAACAATGGGACCAGGGCAACGACTTCTTTCCGGCAACAACCTTTCAAGTCTCCAACTTCAACGCGGGTGTGGGCGTCCAAAATGTTGTGCCTGGTGATGCCCAGATCGAATTCAATTTCCGCTACTCATCTGCCTCAACCCAAGCTGACCTGATCGGTCAAACGGAAGCGATTTTGGCAGCACACGGTCTCGACTTCGAAATCAAGTGGTCGCTCTCAGGCGAGCCCTTCCTGACCGAAAAGGGCCGACTTATTGATGCAGCGGTTGCAAGCTTACGGACCATCACTGGCCAAGAGGTCATCCTATCCACTGGCGGGGGCACCTCTGATGGACGATTTATCGCGCCCTACGGCATTGAACTTATTGAACTGGGACTCGTTAATGAAACCATTCATAAGGTCAACGAACGCGTTCGCGTCGAGGACCTTGCGGTCCTCACAACGATTTACACAGACCTGTTAGCCCGTTTGGTGGGCAATCATGACTAAGACCCGCTATCCAGATCTTGAAATTTATATTAAGGCGCCTGAACTGGATCTTGTTGCGGATGCCATCACCACAATTTTAGGTCCCGTCAGCTGGTCAAAAACGCCGAGCCTATATCAGGGCCAGGCCACAACCGACCAGGGCAGCAGTACGGTAATCCTGCAAGGCAGGGCCTATAAAGCCTTTACCAGTATCTGGCTTAAAGCCAATATTTCGACCTGGGACACCGACCTTGATTTTGCGCTCGCGCTGAGCGCGCAACTCTCAAGTGAAATCCGCTGCAGTATTGATTCCTGGCAGGAGCAAGAAGGCGACCTGCCGGATCTTTGGTGGCGCATCCTTGATGGTGTTCAAAAGCAAGTTCAATGGGGTTGATCCGTTGGGGCGCAACCGGGCTAATGGCGTTGATCATTGCTGTCGTTGCGGCGGCCTGGTTTCTGCCCGCAAGCCTTGCATTTCGACTCATTGAGCCGAGCCTTACGTTGCCAAAGGATATCAAGGTCGCCCTTCCCCGAGGATCCCTCAGAGCCGGACATGTGCTGGTGCAGTTTCGAGGCTTTCCACCATCACGTGTATCCTGGCAATTGCAATGGCCCAATTTTTCCCTAGGTGCCATGGCATTGAGCCAAACAATCAGCATTGTTGGGCCGGGTCATCAGATCACCGGCGCGCTCCGGATAATACCGGGCGAAGAAATCCTAATCATAGAACACCTCAACGGGGAAATTCACAGCAGTGACATCAACCAACTTGCAGGCGCCTACGGGCATCAGTTTTCAGGATCGGTGACCCTCAAAAACGGCTCTGCTCAGGCTTCTGCCAAATGCTTAACCGATTTCACAGGCGATTTATCTTGGTCTGGCGGCCGAATCGCTCTCAATGGCTTTAAGGGCGTGGCCCAGTATCAACTGCCCCCGTTACAAGCCAACCTTGATCTTGAAACTTGCTCGCCAGCCCTAAACCTCACCCGGAATGCGGACCATCTGGCGCGTTTTGTGTTGGGTCTCGACGGTTGGTTCAGCGCCGAATTACAGCCCCGTTTACTCGTGCTCGCGCAGATTCCTGGCGCAATGCAACTCAAGCAGCCACTGCTGTTTGAAGAAAAAATCCTGTAACCTTACGCAAACGAAATCGCTTAGGTCTCCATGGGTCAATTCAATCTCGAAACCTTCCGCAAACCGGTGTCTTTGGGCATCTTGTTCGTGCTGGGTGCCTGGTCTATTTATCTTGTGGTTGAGAATGTGTTTTTTTACCTGGATGCGGATTTAGCGGCGACGGTTTCTGACCCTTCCGAATCGGTCCAAGACGTGACGGTGGCCGTTACCAATACCGGGCCAAGCCTTGCAACGCGCCAATTGTTTGGACGCGTCGACGACAATCAACCCGAACAAGTGATCAGCGCTCCGACCACTCGACTTAATCTCGAGCTTCAGGGGGTTTTCTTGAGTGCGGCAGCCAGCCTGTCCAGCGCAATCGTCGCCGAACGCGGCAAGAACGGCAAACTGTATCTGGTCGGTGACAAACTACCCGGGAACAGTGTCTTGCACTCGGTTGAATCTGATCACATTCTCTTACGCCGTGGCGCAAGGCTCGAGAAGTTACTCTTTATCACGAAGCGCCTGAACATTAAGGCGTCTAGCACGGCGTCCACAAACGCCAAAGATCGTCGCAATAAAACGGCATCGAATACGCGCCAACGGGCACAAGCACCACAAGCGGGCTCATCCAGCGCTGGCTCAGCAATCCTGAGCGAGGTCCGCGACCGACTGCAACGCAACCCCCAGGCTGTTCTTAAAGAATATGGTTTAAGCGCTGTCGCCCCCGGTAGCAGCCAAGGCTACAAAGTCGATACCCCTCATCCCGTCCTCAACAATACGGGATTGCAACCTGGCGATCGCGTCGTATCAGTCAATGGCGCACCCCTTGGGGTTGCCATGAACGATGCGCGATTAATCGATCAAGCCCGTGCGGCCGGCCGAGTTCGAGTCGAAGTCGAACGGGGCGGCCGACGCTTTTTCCTCACGATTCCGATACCCTAAGCGATAATGATCCAGTAAACTCAACGGCAAAGAGCAAACCGCAAGCCTTATGATTTTTGTTGCAAGAACCCTATTCCTTCTCTGCCTTATCACCCCAGCAATGGCTCAGGCGGATGATAGCTGGAAAATAAACCTAAAGAATGCCGATATCCGGGAGTTCGTGACCCAAGTCTCCGCGATTACAGGCAAAAGCTTTATCATTGATCCCCGAGTGAAGGGCGATGTCACCGTTATCTCCAACGTTAATATGGATGAGGCATCGGTTTATCAACTGTTTCTCAGCGTGCTGCAGGTCCATGGCTTCGCTGCGGTTTCAGCCGGCTCGGCCATCAAAATTGTTCAAACCGTCCTGGCAAAACAAAGCAGTAATCCTGACGATTTTGTTGATGATCTCGACTCTCAAGAACTCGTGACCCGCGTGATTACTGTCACCAACGCGCCATCGGCCGAAATGGTCAAGGTCCTGCGGCCACTGATCCCGCAGTACGGCCATATCGCCGCCTTAAGCGAACCCAATGTGCTGATCATTAGCGATCATGCTGCCAACATTAACCGCTTGGTTGAAATCATTAATCGTGTCGACATCGCCGACAGCCTTGAGGTTGCCATTATCAACCTCAAAGAAGCTTGGGTTGAAGACATCGTTAAATTGCTGGAAGAGCTCGCGCCGGATCAAATCGGTAAAAGTGCTAAAGGCCCCAACCGGATCAGCATCGTTGCCAGCGAGCGGACCAACAGCCTGGTTATTAAAGGCGAGCGCTATACGCTCGCTCGGGTTAAAGCGCTGGTTGATCAGCTCGATGTTCCGGCCAATCGATCTGGGACCATCAAGGTCATTCAGCTGTCGCATTCCGATGCGACCAAGATGGCAGAGATTCTGAGCAACCTGATCAGCAGTAAGAGTAAAAGCAGCGAAGACTCAATGGTTGAAGTCAGTATTCAGGCTGATGAAGCGATCAATGCCTTGGTGATTCGAGCCGATCCATCCAATATGATTGATTTGATTGGCATTATTGAGAGCCTCGATGTCCGCCGAATGCAGGTCTTAATTGAAGCCGCCATTGTCGAGGTGACCTCAGACTTCAGCCAACAACTGGGCAGCGAACTCGCGATTGGCGATGCTTCGGCTGGCACAACCCCCCTTGGACTCACAGCCCCGAGCGGCACCTTAGCTCAAATTCTTCAAGGCCTCGCCGCACCCGCAGGCGTCATCACAGCGCCGTCTAGCTTAGGTGAATCACCCCTTCTTGCCGGCGGTAAAGTATCTACAAACGGGACCAGCTTTGCCTTTATCGTGAAGGCCTTGGCCGCCAATAGCGATGTTAATCTGCTATCAACACCGAGCATCACGACCATGGACAACGAGGAGGCCAAAATCGTTGTGGGCAAAAACGTTCCCTTCAGAACAGGCTCCACCGTCACGGGCAGCCAAGGCACAACGAATCCGTTCACCACTATCCAACGCGAAGATGTGGGTTTGACCCTTGAGGTGACGCCGCACATCAATAGCGACAGCCTGGTCCGGCTATTGATTCACCAGGAGGTTTCTGAGGTCGACGCCTCCAGCCTTACCGTGATCGGCTCCGAGGCCGCGGCCGACTTGATCACGAATATCCGGACCATCGATACCACCATCTTGGTTGAAAACGGGGAGGTCATTATTCTCGGCGGGTTGATTCGAGACAAAGAAACCCAAGCCGAGTCTCGAGTCCCCTTGCTCGGCAGCATCCCTGGGCTTGGCGCATTGTTTCGAAGTCGCACCAAGAATATCGAAAAACAGAATCTGTTAGTCTTTCTCAGGCCGACTGTTTTAGGATCTGGGCTGGATGTCGCTGCAGCCTCTGAACGCAAGTTTAACCGTATTTTTGAAGTTGAAATTGAAGGCAATGGGCGAAACACTGCCGAGCGTCTTTCCGATCTGCTAGATGGCAGGCTCTAGTCGCCCTAATGGCTCTATTTATAGAGCCATTAACCACCAACTTCTGCATTTGTTTAGACTCTGGCTACGGCCGACTTTCATCAACCATGCGCAAACAGCTCTTGCGCTTGCCCAACACGCAACCCCCGTCAACGTTCGTTACATCCTAGATTCCGACTCGTTAGCCGACCGGTTATTGCTTGAGCTGGGCTGTGAGGCGAGTGGCTTACCAGAACCGCTGACGCTAGACCCCAATGCGCCCAACGCCTACTTTTGCCTAAATCATCGAGAAGGCTTCTGGGGTCGCCGCTCTGCCAGAAGGGGCGCACGATCTACCTCGCTTCGGGTTGATCCCGCCAGCGGGGGCGAATTAGCAACGCGCCTCGTACCCGTTTCCATTTACTGGGGGCACCAACCCGACAGAGCACTGTCCCTATGGAAAGTGCTACTTTCAGATCAATGGGCATCAACCTCAAAATTTCGAAAGATATTGTGTATTGCGCTCACTCGACGACATATTTTAGTGCACTTTGGTGACCCGCTTGATGTCGACGGGCTCACCAACGAATTGCCTTCCGCCGCGCTTAAAACCAAACGCATTCATCGATTACTGCGGCGGCATTTCAAAAGCCAAAAGCAGTCTATTATCGGGCCCGACTTGTCTCATCGTCGAACACTGCTTGATGAACTGTTAGCGGCACCTGCGGTCGACGCCGCCATTATGGCCGTCGCCGAAGCCAGCGAACGACCCCGACATCGGGTCGCGGCGCAAGCTTACCGCTATGCCTCTGAAATTGCGTCGGATCAGTCTTACAGAGTAATCCGTTTTTTTAGCATCATCCTGACATGGCTTTGGAACCGGCTCTATAACGGCATCGAAGTCAGCCATTTAGAGCGCGTACGCGCCGTCTCAGATAGCGCTGAGATCGTCTATGTGCCGTGCCATCGAAGCCATATCGATTACCTATTACTGTCCTATGTGCTCTATCACAACGGCTTGGCGCTGCCTCATATCGCCGCAGGCATCAATCTCAACCTGTTTCTTGTGGGCCCACTCTTGCGACGCGCCGGCGCTTTTTTTATGCGCCGTAGCTTCAAAGAGGATCTGCTTTATAAAGCAGTCTTCGACGAATACATTCACTTACTTTTATCCAAAGGCTACAGCCTAGAATACTTTGTTGAAGGTGGCCGAAGTCGGACAGGCGGCATGCTGACGCCTCGACCTGGCATGATCAACATGACCTTGAGGGGATACTACCGAGATCATCACCGAGACATACAGTTCATTCCGGTCTACTTCTCCTACGAGCGTGTTCTGGAGATCAGCAGCTATTTGGATGAACGCAAAGGCCATCAAAAAAAGACCGAGTCGTTACGCGACCTTTTCGGCGTGTTTCGGTATTTTAAACTCGATTTTGGTCAGGTCTCGGTTAATTTCGGGCAACCCATTTCTCTTGAGCACTTTTTGTCTGACCGAGTGGACTCGGCATTAGAGATGATCGAGCCAGACGAGCATAAAGCCATCTGTCGCGATCTGGGACATCACATTGTTCAAGGCATCAATGCCGCTATTCCTGTCAACCCAACTCAGATACTGGCAACCTTGTTTGTACACGCGGGTCATCTCGAGATTCCTGAAAAAATACTTCGCCGTCAGCTTCGGTTTTTGGTCACCCTGATTGAGGCCGACCAAATCTCCTCAATTTTTGACCAATCCGATGCACAAATAATCGACTACTTTTTATCAACCTCTGGCGCCGAACGACAGCTCCGAGATGGCGAAGCTGTGATTACCATAACCCCGGGCGGACTCATTGATATGCGCTATTACAGCAATAGCGTGGCGCACTTGTTTGTTTTACCGAGCCTGATTGCCAGCCGCCTTCGCCATAGCTCGATGACTGACACTGAGTCGCTCGCAGACCAGATTCACACGCTCGCGCCCCTCCTCGACGCGATTTACTTTTGCGAGCTTATGCCAAGCGCTGAGCGCCTAAATCAGATCCTTGAGATCTTCGAGTTCAAACCCGCGATGGATAACGTCAACCTGGCGCCCGATCTCGGCCCGATAGCGCATATTATCGCCTCCAACTTATATCGAATCACCCTCGTTTGCGCGCTACTCGACGTAAAGCCGGACTTGCTGAACGACTTCACGCTAATCAATGCGCGAATCAAAGCGCTGGCCATCAAGACAACCGCCTTCAACCCTGAGGATTTGATTTTGACTGAGCCGCTGATTCAGGCACTCACCCAACCTCAGTCGATTGATCAGTCGATCAATGATGTGAGCTCGCCGCTCAGAGCGCCTTGGGTTAAGCCTCAGGCGGCACTCCTCAGCCTAATCAGCGCCGAGGATCAAAAGGGCCTGCAACAATTGGCCCTAAACCTGGTTGAAGAAAACATCCAATCGACTGCTACGACCGGTTAGCTGATACACCGGGCGATAAGCGTTAACCAAAGGTGCTCGGTCAAGGCGGGGCCGTTTCACTATCGTGCGCCGGATACCCAACTCTTGGGCCACCGTCAAAAACGGTTGGAGTTCAGCGCCTCGACCGAGAAAAGCCTGTAGCATTTGCATATTCCCAGGCGGCAACGCAGACTTCTTTTTCTCATGAAACATTGGATCCACCAGCGCCGCATCAAACCCAATTGCCGGCAGAAAGGGCCGCGTGCTATCCCAATGGTGCAGTGTCAGCCGCGCGACAACGGGCTTCAGCTCCGGATCCTGCTCCGCCCGCTTGAGCGCATCCTTAACCAACAAATAGACCGTTTTAGAGCGCTCAAGCATCGTAACATCATGGCCGTAGGACGCCAAAATAAAGGCATCAATACCAAGCCCTGCGGTCATATCCAGCACAGAAGCACCCGGCTTTTCTTTCACTGCGCGAATCAAGAGCTCGCCCTTGGCCGATATTTTTTTCTGCCGGATTCTAAGTGATGGGCTCCCGTAGTCCACGCTGAGCGGGGGTTTCTGACGGTAGCGGTCAACCAAAGCAAGTCCGGCTGGTAGCATCTCTAAACCATAACGCATCTACTGGCGAGACTTCTGGGCAACGGTTTCGCGAACGTAAAGGGGGGCCGCCTCAAGCGCTGAGACAACGTCCCCAGCGGCAAACATCACCCTCGCAATCTGTAATAAGTTTTGCACATCAGGCGACGCAGTATCTATGGTGCCTTGCATTGCATGCGCTTGTTCTTTCATTAGAAAAACACCGTCGCCGGCAAGAGACCAAGACCCTAAGTCATGATTGGCAAGCATCCCCGCGGTGTAGACCTCAGCCTGCCCCATAAGACGGGGAATCAGACCATCACAACCTTCGTAAAAGGCGCCATAGAACTCCTCTTCACGCGCGTGCATTGCGATCAGCACCCGCGCAACCCCAGCTTGCTGACCCGCTGCCTGCGCGACAATCGCCATGGTTGGAACAGGGATAACCGGCAGATTAAGGCCGTAGGCAAGGCCTTGGATCACGCCGACAGCAATTCTTAAGCCAGTGAAGGATCCAGGACCCTGACTGAACGCCAGGGCTTGGAGCGATTTTAAGTCTTCGCCCTCTTCCTCCAAAAACTGCAGTATTTGCGGCAAAATCTGGCGTGAGTGCCGCAGATCATTACTAAACAACCGACGTCGAACGCCCCCTTCGCTTGAAAGTCCCAGCTTTAAATCACGACCAGTAGTATCGAGTCCTAAAATCATTATCTTTTATCCATAAAGCTCAATGCCTCTGATGCACTCTGCGTCCATCTAAACTCCGGTAAGCTCGCTTGCAGTAAACTGGCGTAACGCGCATTCCAAAAGCGCGGATCTCCGATGATAAACACCCCTTGATCACGCTCTGCACGGATCAACCGGCCAAACCCTTGACGTAATTTTAGTGCGCAGTCTGGCAAAATATAGTCAGAAAAGAAATCCAAACCGGCTGATTGGTACGCCTTCCGCCGCGCTGTCAACTTTGGATCATCCGGTTGCAGAAACGGCAACTTATCGATCACCAAACACTCAACACCCGCGCCATTGAAGTCAACGCCTTGCCAAAAACTACTCGTTCCTAGCAGGCATCCGTGCGTTACGTTTTTGAAATCTTGAACCAACCTCTGGCGCGGGCGCTCGCCTTGAACAAACAAATTGCCTTGATGCGACGTCGCCAGATGACTTGAGGCACTCGCGAGCGCTCTTTGCGAGGTAAACAACATCAGCGTTTTCAGCCCACGCAAGGCCTTTAGATCCTCTAACAACGCTGAAACAAAGTCCGGATGATCTGGCGCCAGCCGCTGCGCAGTTTGGAAGCCCATAACCTGCTTAGAATAAGCAAAGGCGTTGGAGACCCTGATCGCATTGCGAGCATCATAGCCAATCTGCTGGCTAATAAACGCAAAAGATCCATTCACGCTGAGCGTTGCCGATACAAAAATTTTGGGCGCCGTGGTCTTTAATACACCCGCCATGGCCTCGTCGGTTGCTGGCACAACGCAGCGGAACGCAGCGCCACCGCGGGCATCGTGCTCCCACCAATAACTTTGTGCGTCCTCTTCAATATCAGCTGCGAGCGCGAGCAGTTGATCCATTCGCTCGGCGAGGTCGCGGTGAGCATCGCGCAGTATCTTCCCACGGTTCAATCTTGATTCTAAAACACGCGAAAGCCGAGCGAGCAGTAACTCCAACTCATCGATATGCCCCAGCACCATCGCTTTAACGACTGGCTCTGAGAAAGAACGCCCAACAATCGACTCATAAGCGCCTTCAAAACGCGCTTTTTCTCGACCAAGCAACTTTGTCCAATCTCCAAGCACCGCGTCATATTGCTGCGGGTCTGCATTCATCCGACCGAGGATGATTGCAAGTTCCCGCATCCAACTAAAACTAAAAGCAAGCTGCTTTGATTCACGCAGGAGTCTCAGAAATTGATCGGCTTCATCAATTAACTGCACGTCCATCTGATCGATTAACGCAACTAAGTCATCACTGGGGTTTTCATAGCGCGACATCAGCAACTGATGATTCACAATCACAACGTCAGCCAGCTCAGCCTGCTGCCGAGCGTTATACAGCGGGCACTGATCAAAGTTTGGGCAACGCCGCTTCTGACATTCTTCAGCGCTTGCCGTGATCATGTCCGTCACATCAGCACTCAGAACCTCCAGCTCAGATAAGTCACCCGTATGGGTCCGCGTAGACCAGGCTTTTATTTCTAAAACCGCCGCAAGTGCCTCGGTCGGCAGGCGATTGGAGGGCGACTCGAACAATTGCGCAAATTTAAAAGGGCAAAGATAGTTGCGCCGGCCCTTGAGCACCGCCACCTTCTTGGCCGATGCTAAAACCGTCCGCGCGATCGAAAGATCCTCATAAAAAATTTGATCTTGTAACAGTTTAGTATAGGTCGAAATGAGCACGCGCTTATTGGACAACAGAACAGGCATTAGATAGCCAAGGCTCTTTCCAATCCCAGTCTCGGCTTCGATGACCGAGTCAACCGACTGCATCAAAGACGCCTCGATTGCTTGCGCGAATTCAATTTGTCCGGCTCGCGAACGAAAAGCTGGCAGAGTTTGACTCATCAGTCCTTCAGAGGAGAATAACGCTTTGAGTTGGTGATCAGACATAGCCATCGAACTAACCGTAATTTGCGCTTATGCTGGCCTCTTATCCTAGGAATTACAAACGATGAACAGTGAATTTTCGACCATCATACTTGCCGGAGGCAAAGGTCAGAGATTAGGCGGGCAGGATAAAGGTCTCGTGCCCTATCAGGGTCATCCACTTATCCACCGCAGCGTCGGATTAGCAAGCCAATGCAGTGACGCGATTATCATCAGCGCCAATCGAAATGTCTCAAGATACGAAGACTTTGCTCACACGGTCGTTCAAGACAACACGCCAAACTATGGTGGACCTTTATTTGGCATTCAAGCTTGTGCCAGCCGCGTTTTAACAAATTACACGTTGATCATTGCCTGCGACCTGCCGAGATTGACCACTGACCTAGTACAAACCTTACAAAGCACTTTGCTCGACGGGAGGCGCCAACTCGACGCCGTCGTTTATCGGCAAGGTGGCTTTTTACAGTGCGGTCTGGTTGTGATCAGAACGGCCGCACTCGCCTCAATCGATTCTGAACTGGAACAAGGCCAACGCTCGATAAAGAGATGGCTAGAATCGTTATCGCTCTTAGTCCTCGACAGCAATGACGCACAGGGGTTCACGAACGTTAATACCCCAAGCAGTTTCACAGCCGCGTCGTAATCTCAAGCGAGCTGACCCATGGCAATAAGCCGAAGCAATTATGAAGCGTGGGGCAAGAAGTTAACGTCCTATAAGTCGGCACGCTATCAATGCAACACCGATTCAACTTCGGCCGCGGGCTGATTTTTTTAAGACAATAAAAAAGCCCTATAAAAGGGCTTTTTTATTGTGCAGCACTTTGAAAAGCGCTGATGGTTTTGGCGCCTACTTCTTTTTCTTAGCAGCCGATTTCTTAGGAGCGGCTTTCTTAGCAGCAGCCTTCTTAGGAGCCGCTTTCTTAGCAGCAGCCTTCTTAGGAGCGGCTTTCTTAGCAGCAGCCTTCTTAGGAGCCGCTTTCTTGGCAGCAGCCTTCTTAGGAGCGGCTTTCTTAGCAGCAGCCTTCTTAGGAGCAGCTTTCTTAGCAGCAGCCTTCTTAGGAGCCGCTTTCTTAGCAGCAGCCTTCTTAGGAGCCGCTTTCTTAGCAGCCGCTTTCTTAGGTGCGGCCTTCTTAGCAACAGCTTTCTTAGGTGCCGCTTTCTTAGCGACTACTTTTTTAGCAACTACTTTCTTAGCAGCAGGCTTTTTCTTTGCAGCAGGTTTCTTTTTTGCGACCACGGTTAATACTCCTTTAGTGACTTTTACTTTTAAGACTCACTCATTTTAGCTATGAAGCATCTCCTCGGCATAACTCAGAATCATAGCGTAATTCAGAGCTGGGGTAACATCGATGCGCTGGGGTCAAGTTTAGAAAATTCTCT
>JABGWC010000121.1 GCA_018645765.1 Gammaproteobacteria bacterium
AGGCAATAATCGACCCCACGGTAAAAGCGGCATGTCGAAAGCCGTAGAGCCGGCTCCGCTCGTGGTAGTCATTCGTAAGCTCGGGGCCCAGCGACAAATGCGGGACCATAAACAGGGTCATCGCAGAGTAAAACCCAATGACGCCAATCGCCATCCAAATCACCAAAGCCATGCCTTGTAGGCCTGCCGGTGGTGAAAACACCATGATAAACATGCCAGCCACCGGCACAATACTCCAGAGCAACCAACTGCGGCGGCGCCCCAAGCTCGATTGCGTGCGATCGCTGACATAGCCCACCAAGGGGTCCGAGATCGCATCCCAAACTCGGGATATCCCGAAAATCGTCCCCATGATCGCGGGCGAAATCAGCAGCACATCCGTTGAGAACTTCATAATATAAAGTCCGATGAGCAGGTACATGTACCCAACGCCAACGGTTGGCGCCGAGTAGGCGACGATCTGTAACCAGTGCAACGGGCTCGCCGTGCCCATATGTGTCTCTTTTTGAATCAAGCTCACCTCTTACAACTGTCCGCAACTCTGGCAGGATTGGGGCAGGCTTTCAAGGCAGCACTGCTCTATAAATTTGGCCCGCAATTGGCTATCCTTGCCCCCGCAATTGCGTGTGTCGCGGCGCCGAGCACTTCGCCCGCCGGAGCCCATACAGCCGGCGATCTGATCAAAGACGGATCAACCCAGCGCCAACACTCATCGAGACCACACGCGGCGAAAACCGAACACAATCTCTAACAACAGGAGCGTCAAACCATGACTATGTCGCGAACCCAATTATTGATGTCCAGAATACTCGGTCGAGGGGCCCAGCTCGATCCCAATGAAGAGGTGGTAACCTTGATGCCAAATGGCACCCACCGCCAAACTCTGAAAGCGACCTGGCAGCGCGCCAATCAAGTTGCTGGCGCTCTGAGCGCGATGGGCATTCAAGAGGGCGACCGCGTCGGAAGCTTTATGTGGAACAACTACCGCCATTTAGAGCTCTACCAAGCCGTGCCGTCTATGGGCGCGGTTCTGCATACCCTCAACATTCGTTTGGGCGCAGCCGACCTTGAGTACATTATCAACCATGCTGGTGATCGCGTCATTTTTGCCGATGAAGACCTGCTACCGCTACTGGAGCCGTTGCTCGATAAACTGCCCACGGTTGAGAAGATCATCATCTGTCGCCATGGCGAAGGCGGGGAAACGACCTTTGGCGATACAGAGGATTACGAAGCGTTCATCCAGGACCAACCGACGCAATATGCCTGGCCGGATATCGACGAACACGCCCCAATGGGCTTGTGTTACACCAGCGGCACCACCGGTAAGCCCAAAGGCGTGATGTACACCCATCGCTCGACCTACCTCCATACCATTAACCAGGCCATGACCGATTCGATGAGTTTCTCGGCTCTAGATGCGGTATGCGGGATCGTTCCGATGTTCCATGCTATGGGCTGGGGCGTGCCCTTCACAGCGTCCATGCTGGGCTGCAAACAAGTTATGCCGCACCGTTTTATGGACCCAGAGCGTTTGCTGCAATTGATGTGCGATGAAGAAGTGACGCTGTCGGCTGGCGTGCCCACAATCTGGCAAGGGGTTAAAACCGTCCTTGAAAACAATCCAGGCAAATACGATACCCAATTGCTGTCTAGACTCACCTGCGGCGGCTCAGCGCCCCCAGTCTCGATGATGCGGTGGTACTGGCAAGAACACGGTATTGAAATGATCCAGGGCTGGGGCATGACCGAAACCAACCCATTGGGCACCTTGTCGCGCAAAGTCGCTAAACGCTCGCATTTGACCCTGAGTGAAGACCAACAATTCGACAACATCGCCAAAGCAGGACTCGCAAGCCCAGGTCTTGAGATCGAAATTTTTGATGAGAATTGGAAAACCCTTCCCCACGACGGTGAAGCCGTCGGAGAGCTATTGATTCGAGGCCCTTGGATTTGTTCTGAGTATTACAACGACCCACAGCCCGAAAAATTCCACGATGGCTGGCTCGTTACGGGTGATGTGGCAAAAATTGATCAAGAAGAATACCTCATCATTGCAGATCGCTCGAAAGATCTGATCAAATCAGGCGGGGAGTGGATTTCCTCGGTTGATCTCGAAAACCATATCGTGGCATTACCGGGCGTAAGACAAGCGGCCGTTGTTGCCCAACCGCATCCAAAGTGGGACGAGCGGCCCGTGGCGTTAGTGATTCTTTTGGAAGGCGCGAATGTGACGAAGGATTTAATCTTGGATCACTGCGCTGAGATTTTTGCGAAATGGCAGTTGCCAGATGATGTGATTTTTGTCCATGAGATCCCGTTGACGTCGACCGGTAAAATTGACAAAAAAGTCATTCGCAGTCAATTGGAATCCGAAGACTACTTATTACCAGACTTAAGACGCGCCTCTTAACCCCGCGCGCCGCGGCACAGTAAGGCACTAGCCGGCCCCAAAAGCCAGTGCCGCCTTGGCCGCATTGCTTGGAGAAGCGTCTTCACTGGATTGATACCCAAATTTTGGTCTTAAAGACCTTGTAAGAGCAGGTTATGACATCAGAGTTCATCATTGCAGCCCACATCAGCGAAGTGCCTGAGGGTGGCCAATTGCGGCTTGAATTACCTGACCAAGAAGTGCTGATCTGCAACGTCTCTGGTGAGTACTTCGCCATCGACTACTACTGCAGCCACGATGCGCTGGGCTTAGAAGGGGGCAGTATTGAAAATGACTGCATCACTTGCCCCTACCATGGCGCCGAGTTTTGCTTGCGTTCTGGCAAGGTCATGGCCTCACCCGCCTGGGAAGATATTCGGGTTTACCCCGTCAAAGTCGAAGATGATCTGATCAAGCTGTGTCTTGACCCAGTATGAGTGAGGCCGCAGCGATCGCGCTCCGCGATAAATTATCCCTCGAGCAGCTCGACCTAGACCTTTTTAGGGCTCAAAATGAAGCAACCCTTGGGAATCGCTTATTCGGTGGACAGGTCCTAGCGCAAGCCTTATCGGCCGCCCAGCAAACCATTGAGGCAAGACCCTGCCACTCGTTGCACGGCTATTTCCTCAGACCCGGTAAAGTCGATATCCCGGTCATTTTCCAAGTCGAACGTATCCGAGATGGCAAGAGTTTCAGCACCCGGCGCATTATGGGCATTCAAAATGGCCAAGCGATTTTTAGTATGGATGCCTCTTTTCAGGTCAAGGAGACAGGACTGCACCACCAAATGGAACCTCAGCCGGTTCCACCACCAGAGGCGCTTGAAGACGACCGGTTAGTTGCCTTGAGGATGACCGACCTTGGTCCCTTTGCCGCCTGGATGACCCGGGACCGGCCCTTTCAAATCCGCTCGGTTGTGCCCATTGACCGAGCGCCGACGGCGAAAACCAGCCAAGCCGTTTGGATCCGATTTTCGGCGTCAATCCTAAACGTCACAACGCAGCAACAGTTACTGGCTTATGCCTCAGACATGGGCTTGGTCAGCACGGCCGCGTTGCCGCACCGACCGAATATGCCGCGAGACCGCCTGCAAATGGCCAGCCTCGATCACAGTCTTTGGTTCCATAACGCTTTAGACCTCACTGATTGGCTGCTGTATGTGAAAGACACCCCAATCAGCCACAGTAATCGTGGCCTGAATCGGGGTAGTTTTTTTGATCGAGAGGGCCAACTGGTTGCTTCGGTTATTCAAGAAGGGCTGATGCGGGTTGCTCCCATACCGGATCAAGGTTGATATTCTGCTAAGAGTAATTGCTGTTGATGTTCGTCCAGCGCATTAACCAGCTCAAGGTGGGCCGCCACAAAAGCTGCCATCGAGGGATATTGCGCAATCACTTGATCCCGCCAATAGACCAGAACCTGCTCCCGAGATTGATCCCAAAAGACCCCCGTCCGCATTGCTTGCAACTCCTTATTTCGACCCAAACAGTCTAACACCCCGTGCGCACGGGATGTTCAAGCCCGAAACTTGCAATTAAAAGTGGCCTATGCGTTGATTCGTTTTTTTAATGCGCACGCGCTTGAGGACATTCAATGAAAATCGGTTTAATGACGGCGGTAACAGATTCACCAGAGGCTTCCTTCGACGACATTGTCAACGATGCGCAGCGTGCGGAAGCGGAAGGGTTTTCCGCGATTTGGATGGCGAATATTTTTGGGCTCGATGCCATCTCAACGCTTTCTATTATTGGCCGCGCCACCAAAACCATTGAATTGGGCACGGCTGTCACGCCAACCTACCCACGACATCCAACGGCCTTGGCGCAGCAAGCGTTAACGGCAGCGGTCGCATCTGGCAATCGATTTAACCTCGGCATCGGGTTATCGCATAAAGTCGTTATTGAAAATATGTTTGGGTTTTCCTACGACAAGCCAGCCCAACATATGCGCGAGTACCTTTCAGTCTTGATGCCGCTGCTTGCAGGAGACGCGGTGCAGTTCTCGGGCGATCATTACAACGTGAATGGGGTCCGGCTCACAATGCCCGGGCAGCCCATGGTGCCAACGCTGATTGCAGCCC
>JABGWC010000246.1 GCA_018645765.1 Gammaproteobacteria bacterium
CTGTGGCGGCGGCGAATCATCAAGCCGCCTTTGAAAGACTGGTTTTGGTGGACCCGGTGATTATGTCCCCCGAGATCTACGCAGCCAATACCTCTGTGCATGCGGATTGGCTCGATGATGCGGGACAGCATCCGGTTGCCCGGCGGAAGAATCAATTCGACTCCGTGCAAGCGATGGTCAACAACTTTCAAGGCAGAGGATCCTACGGCGTCTGGCAAGCCGAGGTGTTGGCGGATTATTGCGAGTATGGACTCTTGCCAAATCCAGATGGACCGGGTTTGATTCTTGCCTGTCCGCCGAAGGTAGAGGCCGAGATCTACATGGGCAGCACCGGACGCGATATCCTAGCGGAGATCGGCGTGATCACACGGCCTGTTCGAGTGCTTCGTGCGCAAGAACGGGATCACAGTCGTCAAGAAATGGACTTTAGTTCGTCGCCAACTTGGCCCGGGCTCGCGGATTTTTTGCCAAACGGACGAGACTATCATCTGTCTGAGCTAACCCATTTTCTACCCATGCAAGCCCCCGAGCTCGTCGCAGCGCATATTCTGGACCAAGCATGACCGTGCCAAGGTTGGCGGTGACCCTGGGCGACCCCGCCGGGATCGGCCCCGAGGTTTTGGTCAAGGCGTTCGCCGCGCTGCCGAAAGATCAAAGCGTGAAGCTCTTCGTTCTAGGCTCTTTGTCGGTCTTGGAGCAGGCCTTGGAAGAAACGGGTCTAGACCTGCCATTCCATTTGATAGACCGACCTGAGGCGGCGCAAGCTCGCTATGGTATCCAATTATTGGACCCGTTTGAGCAATCACTTGAGGGCTTAAAAAGGGGGGAGGCGTCGGCGCTGGGTGGGGCGGCTTCGGTTTGTTATTTTGAGACGGCAGTCGGTTATGGTGTTGCTGGGCGCATTGATGGCGTTGTTACGTGTCCGATCAATAAAGTCGCCGTTCAACAGGCAGGCTTCCTGTCGGATATCGGGCATCAGGAAATTCTGGCGAGACTGACGGGGGCCCAGCTCACGGCAACAATGCTCATGACCGAAGGTTTGAAAGTGGCGCACCTCTCAACCCATTTGTCCTTAGCGCAGGCCGTTGAGTACGTGCGCGCGCCGATTCTGATTGAGAAGATCAAATTAACCCATGCGCACTTAGTTGGATGGGGTTATTCAAATCCCGTCATCGGGGTGGCCGCGCTTAATCCCCACGGCGGCGAGGCGGGGATGCTTGGACGAGAGGAACTCGATGAAATTGCACCTGCAATTCACACGTTACAAGCGCAAGGTCTCGACATTCGTGGACCTTATCCGGCGGACTCAATTTTTAATAGAGCGATTGCTGGTGAATTCGATGCGGTGCTGGCGCTTTATCACGATCAGGGCCATATCCCGATTAAAGTGCACAACTTCTCATCCAGTGTGACCGCAACGATGGGGATCCCCTTTGTGAGAACCTCCGTCGACCATGGTACGGCCTTCGACATCGTGGGTCAGGGGTGTGCGGATCATGAGGGCTTATTGCAAGCACTGCGCGCGGCGCAGCTTATGCTGCAGCATCGGCTGGATGAATTTTAAATACAGTGATGGGGTGCCAAGCGAGCAGTCATCGAGGCTTTAGGTTATGCCATATTGAGGTCTTTCAATAGATCTTCTGACGATCGGGTTAGAAAGGTGTCAGGTGCTGCTGCAACCTCTAAAGATAAGGTCAAAAGCAATTGGTTTGCTGGGGTGGGGATCTGGAATAATCGGCCCAATTGACAGATTTCACCGTTTAAAAAAGGGGTTTCAATCTGTTGCTGGCCACGTGCCACACTTTGCCACGTCGAGCTGCCGCCTCTTGGCGCATTGGCGACGGCTCCTGGTTGTACGACGCCAAAACGTGCTCTTGAGGTCTTCGCGTCCACGCAATCGATGTTCGCAGCGGCGAAGCAGCTTAGCGCTTCTTTTGTGAGGACCCGCATGATCTCTCTGATTCGGTCAACATCGGACAGTAATAATTGCAGGGGATTCCCAAGGTTCTGTAACAGTTTGGCATATTTGATGGCCATGACATTGGGGTCCGCTGCCGCACTAAACCCGGCCTGGGTGAGTGCGGTGGCCATCGCTTCCGCGGCCGCATCAATACCTTGTGGATAGCAGCCAGTATCGAAGAGTCCACCGGGATTAGCGGCGCTATTAATCACTTCACCGGGCGTCAGATGGGTGCCCGGGCACAGCACCAGCATGCCGTAAACGTGCTTAAAAAAGCGTAGGGCAAGGGCTTCGTTCTGCACGCCATTTTGCGCACAAAAGACACGAATGCTGCTCGGCGCGACGCGGGCTAAATCGGTCAAGGCTTGCAGGGTATCCTGGGATTTAACCGTTAACAAAACGGCGTCATCAGGCTGAAAAATGATGCGGTCAGGGTGGTTCACGCAAGGAATCGGTTGCGTCATCTCCGACTCAGGATTGCAGTAGCGTAATCCCTGGGCGCGAATGGCATCTGCATGGGCGCCCCGTGCAATCAGTAGGACATCGAATCCGGCCAGATGAAGGCGGCTGCCTAAGGTGCCGCCGATCGCGCCGGCCCCATAAATAATCATTCGCATGGTGCTTTCCTAGAGTTGGGTTGCTATCTCTAGGAATCATAGCCGATCGCTTTTGGTTTGCCTGTAGTCTGCCGCGAAAAAATCAGTAGCGGTCGTCCGGCAGCGCGAGATAGCTCTTCGTGTGAGCGCTGATGCGCGTCCCGGTCTTGCTACCAACCGGATGTGCTTGATGCGCCTTGTATCGAGGCCCTCGGTCACTGAGGATCAGAGCCGTCTTGAGCTCAACGGTCAATGCCAGCGAGGGCGGCCCGCCTGAAGGGGTCTTGAATCGTATCTTGAGATAAGCCGTGCGTTTAGGCCTGCTCGAAGGGCTTGACTATGGCGCTCGTGCTCGGTTTGCCGGTGCGCCGCTAATGCGCGATAAATATTGGACATCTGGCAACGTTCGCTGTGTAATAAGGGCTAATCAATGGGCTGTATAACGCCTTGTAGCCGGTGCATCCGTTAGCAAAATGACTACAATCGATTGTGACCCGTTATTCAAGTTTGGAAGAGGAGAGACGCCATGGCACTCGTGCTGAACGAAGAGCAGAATATGCTCAAAGACGCTGCAAAAGATTTTTGCACGAACAATACGCCGATTACCCAATTACGTAGGCTGCGCGATGAGAAAAGCGCGCTTGGATTTGATGATGCAACTTGGCGGCAGATGGTTGATTTGGGCTGGGCCGGTATTTGTATTCCGGAAGAGTTTGGCGGGTTAGGGTTTGGCTATACCGGAATGGGCGTTGTGCTTGAAGAGTGCGGCCGAACGCTTACAGCATCGCCGATGGTTGCAACCCTTGGTTTAGGCGCCAGTTGTATCCTTCACGGCGGATCGGATGATCAAAAGCGGGCAATATTGCCCCAGGTCGCCGGTGGTGAAGTGCTGCTTGCGCTAGCGCTTGAAGAGTCGCCTCATCATCAGCCCTACGGCGCGGCGACGACGGCTGAGAAATCAGCAAACGGCTACACGGTAACCGGGGGTAAGAAGTTCGTCCTAGACGGCCACGTTGCCAATAAAGTTGTCGTGGTCGCCCGAACAGCTGGACAACCAGGCGATCGCGATGGGCTCACATTGGTCCTAGTTGATCAAAGTGCCGCAGGCGTTACAACGACTCGAACGATTATGGCGGATTCTCGCAACGCGGCGAATATTCAGTTCGACGGTGCAGAGGGCGAGCTAATTGGTGAAGCCGGGAAAGGCGCTGAGGTATTGGATAAAGCGCTGGATATTGGGCGAGTGCTGCTCGCCGCCGAAATGTTGGGTGGCGTTCAAGAGTGTTTTGAGCGAACCGTTGAATATCTCAAGGTTCGAGAGCAGTTTGGCGTTGCAATCGGATCGTTTCAGGGTTTGAAGCATCGGGCCGCACAAATGTTTTGTGAGGTTGAGCTCTCCAAATCAGTGGTTTTAGAGGCCTTGGCGGCTTTAGATGACGATAGTGACGAGGTCGCTGAACTGGCGAGTCTTGCCAAAACCCGGTTAAACGACACGTACAATTTGGTGAGTAGCGAAGGGGTCCAAATGCACGGTGGTATCGGGATGACAGACGAGTACGAAATTGGCTTCTTCATGAAGCGCTCACGGGTTTGTGAACATGCACTGGGGAACAGCGCGTTTCATCGCGATCGTTACGGTGTGCTTCAGGGGTACTAAGGCGTCAAAGCGGTAATCGGGTTCGAACCTGGCGCCTAGCCACAGAAAGACCTTGTTATAAAAAAGCCGGGCATTGCCCGGCTTTTTTGTGGGTGGGTTATGGGCCAGGTAAATGATTTTTGCCGATATAGGCCGTCAAACAAGTGAAAATCTGACTTTGTGATCATGGGTGTATGCGACCATTGGGGTATGCCATCACATTTGATAATTTGGGTCTTGGTGACGGCGGTAAAGCGGCGCTGGACGCCTGGGTGTGATGGCGTTGGGCCGCTGGTTAAGACGAAGATTTGCGATCACCTCGCGCGCCTTTTTATCAGCGAATCCAAAAATCAAGTCGGAGGTAGAGACGGTGGGTGTGGTCTTAACCGGTTATATCAAGGTGTCACGGTCAGAGCGCCGCGTCAGTCAGCAGCACCTGGCTCAGCATATCCAAAACACGCGCCAGGAGGCCGGTTGTCTGGCGTTTGAGGTTAATCAAAGCGCCGAGGACGACTGCGTCTTTACGGTATTTGAGTGCTTCAAAGATCAAGCCGCCTTTGAGTCTCATCAAGCGCGCGTTAAAGTCAGTTTTTGGAGCGAGATCTCGTGCAATACCGAGCGGGTCTTTAGCATTGAAACCCAGGACGCGGCTACCTCGGTGAAAGGCTCTGAGTCGTGATTGGCGTTCGCGGTTTGCGCATCAAGCGGGCTAAAGGTGCTGGTAAAGCATGCGTTACCGGGCTAAACGAAGGTC
>JABGWC010000273.1 GCA_018645765.1 Gammaproteobacteria bacterium
GTAACGCATCATCAAGTGGGGGATCGGGTTTGCGCGCTCTTAGCCGGCGGTGGCTATGCCGAGCAGGCGGTGGTGGATCAGGGGAGTGCCTTGAAAATGCCGGAAAACCTAAGTTTTGAACAGGCTGCTGCAATTCCAGAAGTGTTCGCAACCGCCTGGCTCAATTTGTTTATTGAGGCAGGACTTCAACCGGGCGAACGGGTTGTGCTGCATGCCGGTGCGAGCGGCGTTGGTACCGCGGCCATCCAGCTTTGCCGCGCTTTTGGTTCTGAAAGTTTCGTCACCGCAGGCGCTGCTGACAAAATTGAAGCCTGCTTAAAACTCGGCGCAAAAGGGGGCCAAAATCGTCGGGAAGGCGGGTTCATCGATGCTTTACGAGCACTCTGGCCTCAAGGGGCGGATGTCATTTTAGACCCGGTTGGCGCGAGTTACCTGGCAGAGAATTTGGAGGCGCTAACCCTGAATGGTCGGCTGGTTTTGATCGGTTTGATGGGCGGGAGTCGATCTGAGATTGATCTCGCGAAGTTGATGATGAAGCGGCTTCGAGTGGTCGGTTCAACCCTTCGTGCTCGACCGCTTGAAGAAAAAGCATCGATCATGGCGGAGTTAGGTCAGTATGTTTGGCCAAAAATCAGTCAAGGGGAGATAGTGCCGATTATTCAGCAAGTGTTTCCAATCCAAGCTGCAAGTGAGGCGCACGAATTGGTGGCCTCGGATGGGACGATTGGAAAAGTCGTGTTAAAAGTGACGGATTAACCCGTTCTAGTTTGTATAGGTTTCCCAACAGGGCGCTTAGAGCAGCCTTGCTGGGAAAGCGTTCAAACTTTCAACAGATCAAGCAACGTTAATTAAATAACTTCTGCCACGTCTTCGGCTTGAAAGCCTTTATCGGTCTCAGAAATTACGAACTCAACCGCCGCACCTTGTTTCAAGGTTCTGAAACCTTCGCCGCGAATCGAGCGAAAATGAACAAAAACGTCTTCGCCTGTTTCTCGCTCAATGAAACCAAAACCCTTGGAGTCGTTAAACCACTTTACCGTTCCCATTTGTCGATCAGACATTTACCCTACCTCATGTTTAATTCACAGCGTTGTGTCACGCTTCATTTCGATTAATGCACAAGATACGCGCCTTGTCCAAGTATTTTTTTTGATGATCGAAGGTGATCAATTTCAATGCTAGTAGGTCTAATTCAGATATTCTGGATTCGCGTTTTTTGGGATTCAAAGTCGGTTTTGGTTTTTAAGTAATCTTGAATTTTCATTTTTTCTTTTTCGACAATGTCTGCGGGCGCATTTTTAACGAAAGCCTCATTATTCAGCTTATTTTGAATTCGGTCGATTTCTTTAATGATCTTATTGATTTCTTTATCTAGGCGTTCGAGTTCCGCGGCGACATCAATGAGTCCGGCCAGGGGAACGAGAATTTTCAAGTCGCCAACGATTTTAATGGCGGATGGCGGCGGCTCCGCCGCGTTGTCGATCCAAGACAGGTTTTCAGGGCGTGCCAGCGCGGTAATAAGGGGCATGAATTGCGCCTGGCGGGTCCTGTCTAATGGGCTGCCTTGTTGCAATAAAATTGGAATGAGTTTGCTCGGTGGAATATCTTGTTCGCCTCGAATATTTCGAACCGCACCTACCACTTCTTTTATCCATTGAATGTCCGCGAAGATGTCGTCGCGGGTGTCTGGGATGGGGGCCGTCTTGGGATAGGCGGCGAGCATGATCGAGGGCCCGTCTCGCAAAGCATTCGGGAGCTTTTGCCAAAGCTCCTCCGTAATAAACGGCATGAAGGGATGCGCCAACCTGAGTGTTGCCTCGAGTGTCTCAAGCAGACAGGTCTGGGTGCCAGCTTTCTCGGCTGGGCTTGCCGTGTCTGAAAGCAGGATGGGCTTGCAGAGCTCCAAGTACCAGTCACAAAACTCGTCCCAAACAAACTCATAAATGTGCTTTGCGGCTAAATCGAAACGGTAGTCGTCCATGGCTTGGTTAACGGCGTTGTTGGTTTCTTGGAATTTCAAACGAATCCAATGGTCGGCCACCGATTCAACGGGGGTCGGGCTTTGGAGTCTCTCACCGGTGCTCATCAAAACATAGTTGGCGGCGTTCCAAAGTTTATTGCAAAAATTTCGGTAGCCTTCGACGCGTTTTAGATCGAACCGCATGGCGCGGGCGCTCGTTGCAATCGCACAAAAAGTGAATCGCAGCGCATCGGTGCCATAGGCCGCGATTCCATCTGGATATTCTTTACGTGTCGCGCGCTCTATTTTTGCCTGTTGGCGTGCTTGGAGTAAATTTTCGCACCGTTTCGTGATTAACGCTTGCGCCGTGATGCCATCGATAATGTCCATAGGATCGAGCCCGTTGCCTTTGGATTTTGACATTTTCTGGCCTTCAGCGTCTGTCACCAGGCCGTGGATATAGACTTCTTTGAAGGGTACTTCGTCCATGAACTTCAGGGTCATCATAATCATTCGGGAGACCCAAAAACTGATGATGTCGTGACCTGTGACCATGAGATCGGTGGAGTGAAAGGTTTTCAGTGCTTCGGTGTCTTCGGGCCAGCCGAGAGTTGAAAAGGTCCACAAGGCAGAGGAAAACCAGGTATCCAAGACGTCATCGTCTTGGCGAAGACGAATGTCGTCCCCCAACTGGTGTTTCGCCCGAACTGAGGCCTCAGATTGCCCAACAAAAACCTCGCCAGCATCGTTGTACCAAGCGGGTATGCGATGACCCCACCACTGCTGCCGAGAAATACACCAATCTTTAAGGTCGCGCATCCAAGCAAAGTAAATGTTTTCGGCTTGTTTCGGATTAAACGTAATATCGCCGTTTTCGACGGCCTTGATTGCCGGCTCAGCAAGTGGACCAACCTGAACAAACCACTGGTCGCTCAGCAAAGGCTCAACGACAACGCCTGATTTTTCACCTCGTGGCACCATGAGTTTGTGGTCTTCAATTTTGACCAATAGTCCGCCAGCATCCAAGTCTTCGACAATTTTTCGGCGTGCATCGAACCGGTCAAGACCCTGATATTGAATGGGGGCATTATCGGAAATGGTTCCATCGGGGTTCATAATACTTTGCAAGGGCAGATCGTGGCGCTGGCCGACCTCATAATCGTTAAAGTCGTGGGCCGGGGTGATCTTCACGCAACCGGTACCAAAACTGGGGTCAACATAGTGATCCGCGATCACCGGAATAACGCGGTTGCTCAGCGGCAGGGCAACTGATTGGCCGATCAAGTCTTTGTAGCGCGGGTCATCGGGGTGCACGGCCACCGCCGCATCACCGAGCATTGTCTCGGGGCGGGTGGTTGCAACTTCGATAAAGGTGTTTGGGCGATCCGTTACGGGATAGCGGATATGCCAAAGAAACCCGTTTTCTTCCTCCGAGATGACCTCAAGATCCGAAATTGACGTTTCTAATTTGGGGTCCCAGTTCACCAAGCGTTTACCGCGATAAATCAGGCCTTCGTCGAACAGGCGCGTAAAGACTTCGATCACGGCGAGACTCAAGCCCTCGTCTAGCGTAAAGCGTTCCGTTTCCCAGTGTAGGGACGCGCCCATGCGCCTTAGTTGCTGGCTGATTTGACCGCCGGATTGATCTTTCCAATCGAAGGCACGTTCAATGAAGGCCTCTCTTCCGATATCCAGTGGTTTTAGATTTTCTTTGGCTAATTGCTCGGCGACAATTAGCTGCGTTGAGATGCCGGCGTGATCTGTGCCCATCTGCCACAGGGTGTTGTATCCCTGCATGCGTTTGCGGCGAATCACCGCATCGACCAGACTGTGCTGGAAGGCGTGTCCCATGTGCAAGGTGCCAGTAACATTGGGCGGCGGGATCGCAATTGAAAAGGCGGGGCCTTGGCCACTGGGTGCGAAATAGCCGGCGGATTCCCAGGTTCGATACCAGGGCTGCTCTAGAGTCTTTGGGTCGTACTTTTCCATGGTGCTCGATGGGACTTAAAAAGCAGAAGTATACACGCCAGTCCGCCTAAAGATCAGGTTCTTTAGATGACGACGGCTTAGGATCTAGTAAATCGACGATTTCGGTTAAATCCGTCACGATGGTTCGGCGTATTTGGTTTAGGACTTGATCTGCATACTCGCTCGCAAGGTGCCGTGCTTGTGCTTCTGTAAAGGACGATGGCTCAGATTCAGTGGTTAGCGCCGCAAATACGTCTTGGAAGAGGTCTAGACTATCTGGGTCATAGGCTGGATCGCGTGAGGCCATTTTTGTGGCGTTGGCGGGTTTTGCGGGGGCTCGCGCCGGTTTGTTGGGTTTGGGTCGGCGCAAGGGGGCGTTATCGCTGAGTAGGGGAATTTGATGGGCGCCGGGCATGGCTCGGTCTTTGGATTGTTTATGGGTCATCGGCCAGCCATTTTATGGTACTTCAACGGGTAGCCTCGGGTTTTATAAAATCGAAACCGCTCCCGCGCAGCAGCGCGTTCTTCATCATCTTTTGGCACTATTTCAGCGACCCGATTGAATCGGCTGAAAAATTCTGGGATGTCAGGATTTAAATTAATCAACACATCATGATGTTGATCCGGGACGGCTTCATGACAAATCAGAATTGGCGCGCGAGCGTTTTCTTTGGCCCGTTCATGAGGGATAAAGGCCGTTGCTTTAAAGTGCCAGAGCAGAGCGTCCAGGGCGTTGGCCTGAGTTTCTGAGCTCACGTGAACGTGAATTTGATGCCCTAGCCGGTACACTTTTTCGACCAACCGACAAGCAAAGACCAGTGGGTCTTCGCTTGATTCGATTTGATAGAAGTCGACTTGGGTCAAGCGGGGCGGCCCTCGAGCTGCAAAAGATATTCGGTTAAGAGTGCAACCGGTCTGCCGGTCGCGCCTTTTTTCATGCCCGCCCACTTAAAAGAGGTGCCTGCGATATCCATATGGGCCCACCGATATTTTTTTGCAAATCGGGCTAGGAAGCACGCGGCCGTAATGCTGCCAGCTTCTTTGCCACCGATATTTTGCATGTCCGCAAACGCACTATTAATTTGCGGTTGGTAGCTCTCCCAGATGGGTAGTTGCCAGGCCCTGTCGCGGGTTTGTTCACCCGCTGCGATCAGATTGCGCGCAACCTCATCATCATTTGAGAAGACCGCAGAGGCTTGGCTGCCGAGCGCCATAATAACGGCGCCGGTTAAGGTCGCAACATCAACAACGGTGGCCGGGTTGAATTTTTCAACGTAGGTCAACGCATCGCATAAAACGAGTCGACCCTCAGCATCGGTGTTTAATATCTCAACTGTCTGGCCGGACATGGTTGTGACAATATCGCCAGGCTTGGAGGCTCTTGCTGAGGGCATATTCTCGGCGCAGGCAAGTACGCCGACGACGTTCATCTTGGGTCCGATTTCTGCAATGGTTTTGAGGGTACCGAACACGGACGCGGCACCACACATGTCGTAAATCATCTCCCACATCCCGGCCCCGCCTTTTAAACTGATGCCGCCGGTGTCAAAGGTAATGCCCTTGCCAACCAGAACGTGCGGTTTCACGCTGGCTGCGGCGCCGCGATACTGAATGATGATCATTTTGCCGGGTTCATCACTGCCTTTGCTGACCGACAAGAAGGCGCCCATACCCAGTTTTTGCATTTGTTTTTCGTCGAGAACAGTCGTCGTGAGGCCGTCATATTGCTTGGCCAGCGCCTTGGCCTGATCCGCAAGGTAGGTCGGGGTGCAGAGATTGCCTGGCGCATTGCTAAGGTCTTTGGTGGCGGTTTTTCCAATGGAGAGCGCCGCACCAACCTTCACGCCTTTCTTGAGCGCTTTGCTGCGATCGGTTGCCGCGAGGAGTTCAACGCTTGCAAGTGTCAAGGGCGTGCTTTTGGTTTGTTTGCCCTTCATTGCCAGATATTGATAAGCCGCATCGTTGAAGGCCTCGGTGAGTTTGGTGGCGAGCCAAGTGTCGTCGCGATCGCAGGCGATGACATCATCAAGACTGATCATGAGTTTTTTGATGGGTAACGATTTTGTGGTGCTAGCGATAGCGTTTACTGCAATGATGAGCCGATCCGCATCCAGCTCGCCCCGTTTACCGAGCCCTAAGATAAAACATCGGTCAAGATTTGTGCCTTCCAGATCGTGCAGAATTAAGGTTTGTCCGGCTTTGCCTGAGAAGTCATCGCGCTTGAGCAACTTGGCCAGACGGCCCGCCGATTGCGCGTCAATGTCGCGTCCCATACTCGACAGTTTGAAGTCATCAAAACAACCAAGGACGAGGCCTTGGACTCTGGATTTGGGTAAAGTGTTGGATTTAACAGAAAACTGCATGAAATTTCCTTTATGGGTCTGAGCAAAATAAGTGTACAACGATTATACTGATTATCGATCCCGCAGAATCCAATTCCTATGATTCTCTTTCGTTATCTTTCTCGCGAAGTTTTTACGGCAATGGCCATTATAGCCTTTGTTGTGTTTGTGATCGCGTCAGGTTCCAGAATGAGCCGTTATTTATCGGATGCGGCAACCGGCGCGCTGAGTGGTGAGCTGATTGGCTGGCTGTTGTTATACCGCCTACCGGGGTTCTTAGAATTGATACTACCCATCAGTTTTTTTCTAGCGATTATGTTAGCCCACGCTCGGCTGCATGTTGATAACGAGCTACAAGTACTCAATAGCGCAGGGTTCGGAGAAGGCCGGCTGATTCGATTAACCTTGGTTCAAAGTCTGTTTGTCATGCTGCTGACATCCTTAATTGTGTTCTGGTTGCGGCCGGCGGCTGAGTTAGGTATCCAAGAAGTTAAGGCGTCGCAGAAGTCCATGACCGAGTTCGATTTGCTGATTCCTGGCCGGTTTCAAGTATTGAATTCGGGCTCTAGGGTGACCTATGTACAATCGTTGTCGGAAGATCAGTTACTTGAAAATATTTTTATGACTGAGCGGGCGGTAGATGACCCGTCTGATGATGCGAAAGTCGTGACGATGGTTGCAGCCAGTGGCGAGGCGCGTCTTGATGCGTCCGGGGATCGCTTCCTGGTATTGCAGGATGGGCGCCGATACCGCTCTGTCAGTGGTGGCAAGGCGCATCAAGTAATTGTTTTTGAGGAGTTTGGGCAGCGCCTGCAGCGGGATCAGTATGATATTGAGAGTGCAGAGGTCAGAGAGCGTTCGCTTGGCGCCCTTTTACAAGCGCCGGACCGCGCGGCTTGGGCGGAGATTCAGTGGCGTCTGAGTCTGGTTCTGATGATTCCAATTCTGGTGTTGCTAGCAGTGCCCCTCGGCCGAGTTGAGCCAAGGGATGGTCGGTTTTCGAGAGTCGCTCCTGGCGTTCTGCTGTGCTTTTTGTATTTGGTGTTGCTCTCCGGGGCGCGCTCAGCCGTGACCGAGGGCCGGTTCCCAGTCATGCCAGGTCTTTTTTCGGTGCATTTAGGGTTTCTCATATTAGCGGTCATTCTTCTGAATGCCGGAGAAAAGTCGTTAAACTGGTTTAAAACAGTGCAAAAACGATGATGCGCCGTATCTTGTTGCGATATGTCGGGTTAGAGGTATTAAAAGCCATTCTGCTGGCGTTATTTGCCTTGGTTGGGCTGCTGGCTGTGTTTACGGTTTTAGAAGAGGTTCAGGCTTTTCAAAATCAATACGGTTTTTTCAGTGCCTTAAAGTTTGTGGCGTTAAGCCTGCCGCGGTTGTTTTATGAAACGATTCCGTTTGGTGTTTTGATCGGTGGGCTGGTTGGCTTGGGCGGGCTAGCCGCTCGCAGCGAATTAATCGTGATGCGAGCCTCGGGGTTATCAACTTACCAGATCGTCGGTTATGCGATGCTGCCCGCGGCCTTGGTGGCGCTAGTGGGTACGGCGGTTGGGGAGTTTGTGCTGCCGCAGGCGGAGCGCGATGCGCGTTTGGGTCGACAGCAAGCGCGTGAGCAGGCGGAAACCATTGCGCCGGAATTTGGTGTTTGGACGCGAGACGGCTTGGCCTTCTTGCATTTAGAGTCTGTTCGGGACCATCAAATAAAAGGCTTAAAATGGTACCTATTTGATGACAACCAAACCTTGATTTTAACGCGAACTGCGGTTGAGGCTGGATTCCAGGACGATTCGGAGGATGGTTTTTGGGAGATGCGCGAGGTGACCGAAGTGCGATATTTCTCGGACGGCAGTGCATCGGATTATTGGGCGACAAAACGTTGGGACACTCAGATTACACCGAGCACGCTAGGCAGCGAATTACTGGTTCAACCGCAAAGAATGTCCGTTTCGTCCCTCGATGAGAAAATTGATCATCTAGAGGCGCAAGCGCTGAACAGCCAAACCTATCGATTGGGTTATTGGTCTAAGCTCCTGCAGCCATTGGTCGCGCTTGCGCTGCTTTTGTTAGCAGCGTCAGTGGTGTTTGGGCCGTTGCGCGCGTCGTCGGTGGGAATGCGCGTATTCAGCGGGCTTGTGTTGGGGGTGTTGTTTAAGTTTTGCCAAGACCTTCTTGCACCGGTTGCCCTCGTTTTTGGCATAGCGCCAATTCTTGCAGTTATTATGCCGATCCTGATCTGCACTCTGTTCGGTTGGTGGCAGCTGCGTCGAGCGGCCTAGTTGGCTGCTAGGGTTTGGGCAGTTGAACGACCCGGGTGCCGGTAAGTAAGTCGTGTAGTGCCGCCCGCTCCGGGTTGACCAAGATCCAAAATAGCCCCAAGCCGAGGCAGCCCATGGCGGGCGTCGCGGCCAGAAAGCGTTGAACCGCTTGTCGTCGGTTGAGCGTCCCGCCAGAGGGTTGGATCACCACCAGTCGCCAGACCTGCATGCCTAAGGTTTGGCCTTTGAACGTCCAAAAATAGACATAAAAAGCCATTAGCTCCAAATAAAGGAAGCCTTGGTAGAGCGGCCCGCCTAATGATTCGCCAAGGTCTGTGACAGCCAGAATTGCAAGGCTGCTCAGCATCCAAATTGCAAGAATGAGGAAACTATCATAGATGAGGGCGGCGATCCGGCGGCGCATGCCAGCGTTGGGTAGCGTCAACCGATCTTGGTCGGTGAAGTCTTTTGGATTGCGGGCAGGTGGTGAATGGGTCATTGCTTAAGCGGTTCAACTTTTAATGTGTGGGCTATTTTTGGTTCGATTAGGCCAGTCGTTATGACGCAACCATAAAGGTTCCGTCACATTCTGCGATAACTTCAAGGGTGTCGCGGCGCCTGATTTCGGAGGCCATCATTGCCAGCCGGCCTTTTCTTTTTAGACACCAGCTTTTGAGTTGGGTTGGGACACCAGTCGGTAAAGGGGCTTTGTATCGAAGGTTGCACTTGGCCGTGACCGCTCGCTCGCCTCGTAAGAATAACCAGTTGGCCATGACGTCATCGAGGGCGCTGAAGATGATGCCGCCATGTGTGATGCCGCTGTAACCGCAATGAAACTTGTCCGGTGTAAAGGCGGCGGTGCAGTACGCGTCTTCTAATTGAAACGAAAGTTTCAGGCCGTTTGGGTTATCGGGTCCGCAGACAAAACATTCGCTGGCAGCAAGCGGGTTA
>JABGWC010000108.1 GCA_018645765.1 Gammaproteobacteria bacterium
GCTTAGCCGACTGGTTGCAACAAGGCCAGCTGCTCTATAAGGAAGATGTGCAGTCTGGTTTCGAGCAGATACCGGCGACCCTGAAACGGGTGTTTGATGGCGCCAATTTTGGCAAACAGCTGTTAAAGCTTTGATGTGCTATGTCTTAATGCAGCTCAAGTAATCTCGCAACGTTTGCCTTCAATCGATGGTTTGGCCTTGAATGAGCGGTTGGCCCTGTTGGGGCGCGCCGCGATTTTAAGGCCGGGTTGAAGGCTGCAATCTGCACGCTAATAGTGCGTTTCGCCGGTCTGAACTGCGTGCGGCACCGTTAAGTCCTAGGCAGCCGCGGGTTGCGATGCTTGCGTTTTTGGCTCGCACTAGCCGGCAGCGAACGATGTATTTCGCTGCCGTGATCATGGCGTATAGGAAGCCTTGTCTAGAAGGCCTTGTCTAGGAGGCCTCGTCCGATGTTGTAGCAGGTTCTTTAAATCGCCCCTCACTGAGGATCAGTAAATACTGGTTTTTGGCTTTCTTAAGCTTGTCATCGAGATACGTTTTTAAGCTTTCATGGTCGATGCTTGAGATGGTATCCGCCAATTGTTGGTTGCCATCAAAGTTCTGGTAACCCTCATCTAGATCAGCCCAATACCGCCAAGCGCGATCGCCTAGATTTTTATCTTTCTCGAGCACCTGCGCGATCAAACCTTCTTGATTCTGTGCATAGTCTTCAGCGCTCATATCAGCCAGCCGAGTGACTTCGCCTGCAAGAAATTCAAGGGTTTTTTGATGCAACGCAGCAGCTGGCGCTGAAGGCGATTGAATAACAAAGCCTAGGCCGCCCTGCTGCTCAAATTCTGGACTAAATGCGGACACCACGTAACCCAGTTGTTGCTCTGTGCGCAGAGAAGAGAAATATTCCGGCGCGATAATGTGGCCTAAAAGATTGCTTTTAGCCGTCTCGAGTAAGGTGTCATCCTTGTTCTGGAGATAAAAAACAAGGGAAGCATCGTTATGATCGATGTCCATGACCTCGGTGACTGGTCCGTCAATTTGGGTCACGGTCGGCGCTGCGGCAGCGGTTGGTGTAATCACTAGGCTATTGGCCAATTGGGCTTGGATCCGCTGCGCGGCCGCCTTGTCCAGGTTGCCAACCGCCAGCGCTTCAACACCAACCTGCTCAAAATAAGCGTCTCGCCAAAGACTCAGATCTTCAGGCGTAACCGTCGCCAATTCAGCCAATTGATCTGTCGCGGGCCAGCTCGAGGACAAAATGTTTTGTCTTAAGCGATCAAAGCCTTGCTGAAAGGGTCTGTTTTTAAAGGAGTCCTGCAAACTGTTTTCGAGTTCGGTTTTTAAAACAAGAAACCGGTCCGGGTTAATGGTCAGACTGGTTAATCGGTCTAAGACCACCTGCAGAAGTTCGCTTTGTTTATCCTGGTAGCCGCCAAGGCTGATCCGAAAGCCGCGGTCTGGTGTCGAGATACCATAACTCACGCCAGCCAGAAGTGCGGGATAGGATAAGGCGTTGAGATCATCTTCAACTAAGTTTCGGTATAAGCGTGCGCGCACACTATCAGCAACTGAGATCAGGCCATCGGGTCGTCTCAGACTGACGTGGAGCATGGCCCGAGGCACACCAAACTCAGTGTCAGCGGCAAGGTAAAATGCCATTGGCCCAGTGTCAGGCAGCGCCTCGGGTGCATTGCTAGCCGATTCAATTAAGGTTAAATCTTCGGGTAAAAAGGGGTTTGGCGCCGGCAGCGTCAGGGCGCCGGATTCGGCATCGCGTCGCTCGATACCATTGTCCAAAGAGTAGGCAACATCAAACCATCGCTCTGTTTTGTCACCCTCAACCTCAGGTCCGGCAACCGTTACCAGAACATTGTCTGGGCGCAGATAACTTAAGTAATTATCGATCAGTTCAGCATCAAAGTTTTCTAGTAAATAAGGGGCAACCAAAAGATCCTTTGCGGGAAACTTCATAAGGTTGGGGGCGAGGCTTTGGACTGCGGCAATGGAAGGGATCTGTTCCCGAAACCGAAACCCCAAGGTCGCAACGGTTGCTTCCTCTCGATATAGCCACGCTTGGGCTTTCTCGGCTCGCAACAGATTAATGTAGTCGAAA
>JABGWC010000333.1 GCA_018645765.1 Gammaproteobacteria bacterium
CAACCAACTTCAGATGTTTTAGATTCAATGATTGCGGAAAGGTGGTCTTACAAAACTCAATGTAGCGCCCTACCGCATCGTTCATCCGATCGGCTTTACCAAGATCTGCCGAGGCTACCGTCGTCATCGGTTCATCGATTAACCGTTCAATTTCGAGCTCAATTTCATCCGGTAATTTCCGCCCCTCACTGGAGAAAAACTTGATACCGTTATCAGAGAAAGGATTGTGGGACGCACTGATCACAATGCCCGCATCGGCTGAGACCGCTCGAGTAAGGTAGGCCACTGCAGGCGTTGGCATCGGCCCCAGCATCGTGACGTGGACACCCGCTGACGCAAGGCCTGCCTCTAAAGCCGACTCAAACAGATAGCCTGATATGCGCGTGTCTTTTCCAATTAAGATGCTGCCGCCACCCGAAGGCGAGAAGGTTTTGCCCGCTGCCCAACCAAGCTTCAAAACAAAATCTGCTGTAATCGGCGGCGTTCCGACCGGCCCACGAATCCCATCAGTTCCAAAATATTTACGCATCCTGCGTCGTCTCCTCACCGCAATTGATCGCCTGCCAGACTCGAAGCGCGCTGACCGTCGCCTCAACATCATGGACTCTCACCATGTTAGCCCCTCTGGCAACTGCCGCCAATGCACCGGCCACCGAACCGGCTAAAACATCGCGTCCCATCGCCTGAATACTGCGCTTTCTTGAGAGTCCGATCAGAATTGGGCACCCGTGCCGTCGAAAGACCTCGAGCGATTGGACTAGGTTGATGTTTTGATCCAGCGTTTTGCCAAACCCGAAACCTGGATCCAACAGGATCCTCGAGCGCTCAATGCCAGCGTGTTGCAACGCAGCAAGTCGATTGAGAAAAAACTCATCCACTTCGCGAACGACATCTTGGTATTGCGGATCATCCTGCATCGTTGCAGGCGTGCCTAACATATGCATCACAGCCAGCATGGCGTCGCTGCCAATCGCATCGAGAGCGCCGGGTCGAACGAAGGCTCGAACATCATTGATCAATGCAACCTTCAACTTAACCGCTGCTGCCATTACTAAGGGGGTACTCGTATCAACCGAGATGGGAATATCAAAACGCGCCTGAATCGCCTCAAGCACCGGCAGGACCCGTGCAGCTTCTTCGGTTTCTGTTGGAGAAGACGCCCCAGGACGGGTTGACTCGCCGCCGATATCAATCAGGTCGGCGCCTTGCTCAACCATCTCATGAACACGTGCTAGCGCTGCATCAAGGCCTTGATATTGCCCGCCATCAAAGAAGGAATCCGGGGTCACATTTAAAACGCCCATTACAAGTGGGCGTCCTTCCGCAATTAAACCCTGAAGCGGGTTGGCGCTCAATTTGCTTTAAGCGCCTGAGGGCGCTCCATCGAGGTTACCCGCACCGGTTTCATCAGCCTCAGGTGCTTCGTGCCCATCCGACGGACCACTGGGTGGAGCGTCATCAGTCCAATTTGCAGGCGGCTTTGGCGCCCTGCCTGCCATGATGTCATCGATCTGGCTCTTATCAATCGTTTCATACTCTAAAAGCGCTGCGGCCATAGCATCCAGTTGCTCCCGATGATCGGTCAGAATCTGCCGGGCGGTTCCATAACAATGATCGATAATTTGCTTAATTTCTTCGTCGATGACCTTTGACGTCTCGGCGGACATATTGGCCCTCGCTGAACCCCCAGGCCGGCTCAAGAAACCGTCGTTTTCGTCATCTTCATACTGCATGGGGCCCAATTTTTCTGACAAACCCCATTTTGTCACCATCGAACGTGCCATTTTAGATGCCCGCTCAATATCATTCGAGGCGCCTGTTGTAACCCCTTCAAATCCGAGGGTTAACTCTTCGGCAATGCGCCCGCCAAACAAACCACAGATCTGGCTCTCAATAGACCGTTTACTCATGGAATAACGGTCCTCTTCTGGCAAAAACATCGTCACACCCAACGCGCGACCGCGCGGAATAATCGACACCTTATAGGTCGGATCATGCTCAGGCATCAAGTGACCCACGATACAATGGCCTGCTTCATGATAGGCGGTGTTCGTCCGCTCTTTCTCCGACATCACCATGGTTTTACGTTCAGCGCCCATCATGATCTTGTCTTTGGCCTGCTCAAAATGCCGCATCGAGACCAGGCGTTGATCCTGACGCGCGGCGAAGAGTGCCGACTCATTCACCACGTTTGCCAAATCGGCACCGGAGAAGCCCGGCGTCCCGCGCGCAATATCCATTGCGATCACATCGTCCGCGAGCGGCACTTTGCGCATGTGCACTTTTAGAACCTGCTCTCGCCCTCGGAGATCCGGGAGCGGCACAACCACTTGCCGATCAAACCGGCCTGGCCGCAACAATGCTGGATCCAGAACGTCGGGACGGTTCGTTGAGGCAATCACAATAATCCCCTCATTGCCCTCGAACCCATCCATTTCCACTAAAAGTTGGTTCAAGGTTTGCTCTCGTTCATCGTTGCCGCCACCCATCCCCGCGCCGCGATGACGACCCACCGCATCAATCTCATCTATAAAGATAATGCAGGGCGTGGCTTTTTTCGCTTGCTCGAACATATCACGCACTCTTGATGCGCCCACCCCGACAAACATTTCTACAAAATCGGACCCGGATATTGAAAAGAACGGCACCTTTGCCTCACCCGCAATCGCCTTGGCTAACAGTGTTTTACCCGTCCCGGGTGATCCCACTAACAGGGTCCCCCGAGGGATCCGGCCGCCTAGTTTTTGAAATTTTCCAGGTTCTCTCAAAAAATCAACCAGTTCCTTAACTTCTTCTTTAGCTTCGTCAACCCCTGCGACATCTGCAAAAGTCGTTTTAATTTGGTCCTCTCCCAACAGTTTGGCTTTGCTTTTACCAAACGATAAAGGCCCGCCTTTTCCGCCAGCACCGCCTTGCATTTGGCGCATAAAAAACATGAACACGGCGATAATCACGAGGATTGGGAAGCTCGCCACCAGTAGCTGCATCCAAATGCTCTGCTGCTCTGGCCGCTCGCCCTGAAACGCGACGTTGTGCTCAACCATGTCATCGATTAAAGCCTTGTCGACGATTTGAGGCTGAATGGTTTCAAACGAGATCCCATCGGACCGCTCGCCACGAATAATCAGCCCATCGACTTCAACAGAGCGCACCTGGTTCCCATTCACCAGGTCTAAAAAGGTGGAATAGGGCACTTCCTCCGGTGGACGGCTGACATTGAAGTTTTGAAATACCGTCAATAGCACGACGGCGATCACCAGCCAAAGTAAGATGTTTTTTCCCATGTCGTTCACATTGCTTCCTCGCTACCGGGTGCTGGTTCCTGTGATCATCGCCGCGCTGGCTGACCTCGTAACCTAATAAACCTGATTCTATTATCCATGGGCTTCAATTCGCGCCCGCCTATCCTGCTCGTTTTCTGGGTCTGGTTGGTTGAACCGACCTCAGCGCTTTAAAAAAATGAGCCGCTTACCGTCCAGCGCTGCCCTGTCCCTTCTTTCCTAACCCAACCAAATAGATTTCACGGGATCTTCCGCGAGACGCCTTTGGCTTAATATTAACCTGTTTGTCGTAATTCATACGAATCTGTTGCCTAAGAGTATCAATCCCCTCACCTTCAAAGGCTTTCGCCACAA
>JABGWC010000340.1 GCA_018645765.1 Gammaproteobacteria bacterium
ATGAAGAGTCAACCGCTGGCCTATAACAAGGACAATCAAGAAGACAAAGAGCCGCTCATCGATACCGTTCGAACCCTGAAAGATTGCCTGCGCGCTTTTGGCGATATGATCCCCAATATTAAGGCCCGGCCAGACAACATGCGCGCTGCGGCAGAACGCGGCTTTGCCACCGCCACAGACCTTGCTGATTACCTGGTGAGAAAGGGCCTGGCGTTCCGGGATGCCCATCACGTTGTCGGGCGTTTAGTGGGGCTTGCGGTCGAGCGGGGCGTCGATTTGGCAGAATTGACGCTTGCTGATTTCGAGACAGAAAGCGATCAAATCACCGAGGATGTCTACGCGGTGCTCACCTTAGAAGGCTCGGTTGCCGCCAGATCCCACCTTGGCGGGACAGCGCCCGACACGGTAAGGGCGGCCATCGCGCGGGCTAGGCATCAATTAGGGTAAAGACCTCAACCGGCGCCCCAGATTGTTCCCTCACGACCCGGTTGAGGAGCGCCGATAAGCGCTCCTCGGTCACGGCGCAAAACCACTGACCTTGCTGCTCCCGAAGATGAAAGCCCCCCGATTTGGCCGCGACCCAAATTTCTTGTTGGACGGGCTGTCGACTGATCACGATCTGAGACCCATCGGGAAAGGTTAAAGTCAGCTGCCCATTGGCGCCATCAACATCAATGTCTTGTGGTAATTCATCAATACAATCTTCAATCATCATCATGAGCGCATCCAATCGCTGATGATACTGCTGTTCTATCGAGCCTTGCGACAAATCCCTTCTCCCTATCAACCACCGAACGCAGTATACTCAACGTTTCCGTCTTTATCGTGCGCTATGCGAACAATTGTCATTATTCTTTGCCTCATCCTGACGAGCTGCGGTCAGAAGGGCCCTCTCTATCCCAAAGAAACCCTGGCCGAGCCGGAAACGGTCAAGGAGCGTGCATGAACGATTTTAACTACCAAACCAACCGCCTGCACTGTGAGGACTACCCCCTCGACAGCCTGGCGAGCACCTATGGCACCCCCTGTTTTGTTTACTCAGCAAGCGCAATGACGGCGGCATATCAAACGATCAAATCCGCCTTTAGATACCATGCCCCCCTCATTTGCTACGCGGTTAAAGCGAATTCCAATCTGGCAATTTTAAAGCGTTTATGCGATTTGGGCGCCGGCTTTGATATTGTTTCAGGTGGCGAGTTGATCCGCGTTTTGAGAGTTGGGGCGGACCCAAGCAAAATCGTATTTTCGGGTGTTGGTAAACAAACCGATGAAATCGAAGCGGCCCTCGCAGCCAAAATAAAATGCTTTAATGTCGAGTCAGAGGCAGAACTGCACCATATCGCAGAGATCGCAGAACGGCTTGGCACCACGGCACCAATTTCCCTGCGTGTAAACCCTGACGTCGACCCCAAAACCCATCCCTACATCTCAACCGGTTTAAAAGAATCCAAGTTTGGGGTTCCGATGAACCAAGCTTTAAGACTTTACGCTGCAGCCCAAAGCCTGGCTGGGATTACGGTCAAAGGCCTCGATATTCATATTGGCTCACAAATCACTCAGCTTGCGCCCTATCTCGATGCCCTCGACAAAATGTTTGCTCTGATTGACCAGCTCAAAGAACAAGGGATTGTTCTGGAGCATTTTGACATTGGGGGCGGCATGGGGGTCCGTTATGAGCAAGAACCGGACTTCCCAATCGAGGCGCTCTCGGAGGCCCTGCAGCAAAAGATGGCAGATCGTAAACTGGAGGTTATTTTGGAGCCGGGGCGGTACATCGTCGCGAATGCTGGCATTCTCCTCACCCAAGTGCTCTACACCAAGCATAACGAGTCTCGGGCCTTCGCAGTCGTTGATGCCGCAATGAACGACTTGATTCGGCCAGCGCTCTATGACGCGGTGCAGGCCGTACTGCCGGTAATCGCACAACCCAACCCTTCCGAGCGATTTGAAATCGTCGGTCCAATCTGTGAATCCGGCGACTTCCTGGCAAAGGACTGCTTAGTCGATTTAGAAAGTGGCGCGCTCATTGCTCTTGCATCGTCCGGCGCCTATGGCATGTCGATGAGCTCCAATTACAATACCCGAGGTCGGGCCGCTGAGGTTTTAGTTGATGGCGCGCAAGCACAATTGATTCGACGACGCGAAACCATCGATGACGTCCTCGCTGCAGAAACCAATCTCGGCACGGTGACGAGCGTGCCAACCGCCAACATCAGCGCGCGCTAGGGTCTGAGTATGCTCGTCAACTTCTCGAAAATGCATGGCAGTGGTAATGACTTTGTCGTAATCGATTTGGTGACCCAAGCCGGGACCTTGAGCGCAACTTGCGTGCGCGACCTTGCCAACCGGCATACCGGTGTTGGTTTTGATCAATTGCTCACAATCGAGCCCCCAACCATCCGCACGGCCGATTTTTTTTATCGCATCTATAACGCCGATGGCTCCGAGTCAGGCCAATGCGGAAACGGTGCGCGCTGCGTTGCGAAGTTTATTTTTGACAAGCAGTTATCGCCCAAATCGGAATTGGTCTTGCAAACAAGCACCGGCCAACTCACCACCCAGCGCGTTTCTAGCCAGACAATTCGAGTGAATATGGGAAAGCCCCAGCTGGATCCAGCCGCCGTTCCCTTTCAACCTCGGTCAGGCGAGCAGGCCCCTTACGCCGCGTCATTTCAGGATGGTTCTCGATATGCCTTCGGCGTTGCAAATCTTGGCAACCCGCATGCGGTGCTATTGGTTGAGTCCACTCGGGATCTAGAGGTTGCCGATCTTGCGACTGAATTTCGCGCGCAGACGGCCTTTCAGGCCGGGGTTAACGTGGGCTTTATGGCCTTGAACTCGAAGACGGCCATCACCCTTCGCGTATCAGAACGCGGCGCTGGCGAGACTCTGGCCTGTGGTTCTGGCGCTTGCGCGGCGGTTGCCGTTGGCCGCGCAATGAATCTTTTATCCGAAACGGTTTCCGTCGAAATGCCAGGCGGCGCCGTGACCGTCACTTGGCCTGGGCCAGGGCAAGACCTCTGGCTCACTGGCCCAGCCGTTCGAGTCTTCGATGGTAAAATCAAAATCAATGACCGGTCTTAAGGAGCCATCATGAGTGACAAGGTTACCTACACCCAAATTCAAAACTATTTAAAAGAGAATCCCGGTGATTTAGAGCGCCTCGTGTTGGAAGCCATCCCCGAAACAAAAGGTGCGGTCTCGCTTGCAGGACACAAGCTACAACTGGTGTCCGAAAAATTGGCACTCGCAGAGCAGCAAATCCGTGAATTTATAGACGTGTCGACGCAAAACCAAACGCTCTTCCAGCTGTGTCATCAACTGGTTCAACAACTGCAAAAACCGCAGTCGATTCAAGCGGCAACGGCTCGCTTGGGCGAAATCTTGAAGGCCACCCTAGACACTCGTGACTACCATTTGTTTATTTTCCGAGAGGCCGCTGAGCCGGACTGCACGGCCACCAGCTTCGTGTCCCAAGCGCGCTTTCAAACGAGCGTTGGGGGGTTATTTAACCCGGACAAACCCATTCTTGGCGTCGTGCGGGCAGAAGAATCAAAGTGTCTTTTCCCGGATCTAGATCACGGTATTTCATCCTGCGCGATTATTCCGCTTGTTAGTGAAGACCTGGTCGGCGCGCTAACCATTGGCAGCCAGGACAGCAGTGGTTTTCATCGAGAGCAGGACACCTTATTCATTCAATTTATGGGCGACTTCTTGGCGGGACTTATCAAACATCGTTTTTTTATCGACGACCCAAAACAAGGGGACTAAGCCGTTGACTGGATTGGCCGAGCACGTGGATGCTTTCTTGTCTCATCTCAAAAATGAGCGCCGGTTATCGAGCCATACGCTCGCGGCTTATCAGCGTGATCTGACAGCACTCTTAACGTATGCGCTTGAGGCCAATATCGATCAGGCCCAGGATCTGAAAGCGGCCGACATCCGGAGCCTCATCAGCCAAGGGCACCGCAAAGGCCTTTCCGGTCGGTCTCAACAACGAAAGCTTTCTGCTCTACGCACTTTTTTTGACTACCTCGCCCGCGAGTCGGGCGTTGATCTCAATCCGGCGCAGTCGGTTAATGCGCCCAAAACCCCTCGCCGGCTGCCTAAAACCCTTGATGCAGACCAAGTTTCCAATCTGCTAAGCGTTGAAGCGGTCAGCTGGCACGACCTACGCGACAAGGCAATATTAGAGCTATTTTATTCCTCGGGGTTAAGATTATCGGAACTCACCGCTTGCAACAAAAGCAGCCTATCTTGGGATGAAAACACGGTCTTGGTTCGCGGCAAGGGCAATAAAGAACGCATATTACCGATCGGCCGCTATGCCCAAACTGCGCTCAAGGACTGGCTGAAAGTCCGTGACAACGCCCCGACAAACGGCGCAGAGATTGATGCAGACGCCTTGTTCATCAGCGAGCGTGGAAAGCGCGTCAGCAACTCCAATGTTCAAGCGCGAATCAAATCCTGGACCCGCAAGCAGGGCAATGGCTTGCAGGTCCACCCCCATATGCTCAGGCATTCCTTTGCCAGTCACATCCTAGAGTCCAGCGGAGACCTTCGAGCCATTCAAGAATTGCTTGGTCACGCAGACATTAGTACGACCCAGATTTATACCCATCTTGATTTCCAACACCTCGCTCAAGTTTACGATAAAGCCCATCCAAGGGCCGCTCGACGCGCTAAACCGCATAAGGCTGCAATATTTCCAGAGGACAATACATGATCAAGGTCATCGGATTCGATTTAGACAATACGCTGTGGCCCGTTAAACCAGCGATTCTTCATGCCGAACAACAACTCAAAATCCATCTCGCGGCAGTGGCGCCCGGGATCGATTATCCCCCAGACGATATTCAGGATTTACGAGACACTGTCTTGGCAGAACATCCTGATTACAGCTTTCGACTCACCGACCTCAGGCGAGCCATACTGCACCGTCTTGTACAACGCGAGCCGAAACATCATGACCAGGCCGAAGACGTTGTAGACCGCGCTATGAAGGTCTTCTTAAAAGCTCGTAATCACGTCACCTTGTACTCTGGCGCCGAGGCGGCGCTGCGCACCTTGAGTCAGACCTATGCGCTGTGTACGCTCACCAATGGCAACGCGGATGTTGGGCAGTTGTCTATCGGGGGCTTTTTTCAGTTGAAGCTTTCTGCAGAGGACGTTGGCGCCCCCAAACCAAAACCCGATTTATTCTTGGCAGCCCTTGCGCATTTTCAGTGCCAACCCGAGGAGATGGTCTACGTCGGGGATGATCCAATTTTAGATGTCGACGCGGCCTCAAAACTTGGGATCCACACCATTTGGAAAACAACCATCGACGCAAGGTCTGCCGCAGACGTCGTACCCGCCTCAGAAATAATCGTTGATCTCACAGCGCTTCCGAGCGCAATCGCGCGGATCAATGATCGAATCAGCACCGAGCGCGAATAAAATCCTTCAACACTTCGGGGTCAGCAACGATCGCGGTTTTTCGCGTTTCCAATCCCTGCAGTGCATCCAGCGATGGATGATGATTGGTGACACCAGGGATCGCGGTCTCAACGGTGTCATCGAACTTTGCTGGGTGCGCCGTTGCCAGACAAACCATCGGGACCGCGAGGTCTTGGTGCTTTTGTGCCAAGTGATAGCCAACCGCTGTGTGCGGATCGGCAAGGTAGTTAAACTCACGCCAGATCCCTTGAATGCTCTGCAACGTTTCGGAATCGGTCACGGCATCCGCGGTAAACCAATCAAAAACCCCAGCTGGTTGGGCCAAAGAAGCGCATTGCTCAGTCTGGAACTGATTCATAAATGCCGCGCAGTCCGTTGGATTCTCACCCAGCTGGTAAAATAAGTAACGCTCAAAATTGCTAGCAACTTGAATATCCATCGCTGGGCTGTTGCTGAATCGAACCTCACCCCGCTCATAGACGCCAGATTGGAAAAAGCGCGCCAAAATATCATTCTCATTGGTGGCCAGCACCAGTTTGCGTAAGGGTAACCCCATTTTTTTGGCAATAAATCCAGCAAATATATTGCCAAAATTACCCGTCGGGACCGCCACATCAAATTCAACAGGCTGCTTTAACTGAAACCATGTCCAGAAATAATAAACCACTTGGGCCAACACTCGAGCCCAATTGACAGAGTTTACGGCGCCGAGCGCATAGGTCTCTTTAAAAGACAAATCATTGAAGACGGTCTTTAACAGGTTCTGGCAGTCGTCAAAACTACCGTCGATACTCAAATTATAAACGTTGTTATCCAAAACCGTTGTCATTTGACGTTCTTGAATTGGGCTCGTTCGGCCGTCAGGAAACATGATGAAGATTCGAATCCCAGGCTTTCCGCGCACCCCCGCGATGGCTGCGCTACCGGTATCGCCACTGGTTGCGCCGAGGATATTCAGCACCGCATCCTGTTCAGTCAAAATATGGCTAAACAATTCGCCTAGAAACTGCAGCGCGATATCTTTAAACGCCAGGGTTGGTCCATGAAACAATTCCAGAATGTGGACGCCGCCAACCTTCACGAGCGGCGCGACTTCTGGGTGTTGAAAGTTTTTGTAGCTGCGCAGAACGAGCTTTTTGAACACCGCCTCGTCGATATCGCCAACGAAGGGCGCCATGACTTCACTCGCCAGCTCCGGATACGATAGGCCCTGCCACTCAGCAAGGCGGACGCTAACGTCCGGGATCGACTCTGGGACGAGCAAACCGCCGTCGCTTGCCAAACCCATCATCACGGCTTGGCTAAAGGATAAACCGCTCACCCCACCTCGTGTACTTCGATACTTCATGCAGACTAAGCCTTCTCACGCTGACCGTCATTATAATCTGCTATCGCCCGAAGGGACACTCTATGGCAGCATCCTTGACGGTTTCCTAGGCGTGGGCTTAGACCGCATCAGCTCCCGTTTCGCCCGTTCGAATGCGTATGACGTCTTCAAGCGCTGTCACAAAGATCTTGCCATCGCCGACTTTTCCGGTATTGGCAGCATTGGTGATGGCCTCAATAACGGAATCTAAGCTGCTATCGTCGATCGCGACTTCGATTTTCACCTTGGGTAGGAAGTCAACCACATACTCTGCACCCCGATACAGTTCAGTATGGCCTTTTTGTCGACCGAAGCCTTTCACCTCGGTGACCGTCATCCCCTGAACAGAAATTTCAGACAGCGCCTCTCGAACATCGTCTAATTTGAAGGGCTTGATAATGGCGGTTACTAATTTCATCGTCTCTCCTTGACTTCGCCATCACAAGTGATGGCACTGCGTGCGGTTATTGAATGACGCTGCTTTAAATTCAACATCGCAGAGTACCAAACCCTTTGACGTCACGTTTATTCGCTTGAATCCGGTGCATCATCATTCTAATTGAGCTTGCCTAAGAAATAGTAGCCTTAAACCACCGACTTTCCCAGCCGTCGCCGTTTAGATCCTCATTTAAAAGTTCATTTTAGCCTAGCCCAACGATGCCGACTGAACTTAAGGCTAATCGAACTACTTTATCGAACGAATCTAACGTTATGTAAAGCACAGGCCATGCCAGATTTGAAGGGTGCAAAAACCATCGAATTATCAGGGCTCCCGAGCTGCGTCGGTTATAGCACACTAATTTTAGCCAAATTACGCACCAAAATATTCAGTCAATGCGCAATTGTTGTGCAGCGCATAACGGCTATCACCCGTCCTCAACGCCGGATTAAATATCCTGACGCGATCTAAACCCAAGGAGAAAACCGCGCCATGTCGTCCGCTCACGTGCTGGGTCAAGCTGTTATCGGCTTAACCGCTCAAACCATCGAAATAGAAGCCACCATCAGCAATGGCCTACCGCAACTCAATATCGTTGGCATGAGTGAACATCGTGGAAAGCACAGCCGGGAACGTATCCGGTCCGCCATCGAGCACTCAGGATTTAAAATGCCAGATCGGCGTATTGTCATTAACCTCGCGCCCAGTGACGTGCCGAAAGAACATGCCGGGTTTGATCTACCCATTGCATTAGCGATCCTGATTGCCAGTCAACAGATCCAAGCAGACCGATTCAAAGGCCTTTGTGCAATGGGCGAATTGAGCCTGACTGGCGAGGTCAGAGCCGTACCGGGATTATTAATTGCGGCGTTAGCTTGTGGACAAGAGGGCCTCACGCTGTTGCAATCGAGTCAAGCACAAGTCGCCAGGCAAACAAGTCTCTCGTCCTGCTTCGGGATCCGTCACCTGTCAGATCTAAAATTACCGTTAAGGCCAATGACTGCAATCAACCTCTACAGCAACAATGTCCCTGCTGAATCAGACGCCGCGCTCGATGATATCAAGGGACAAGAAACCGCTAAGCGTGCGCTAATTATCGCTGCCACAGGCGGCCATCATCTCTTATTGTTCGGCCCACCAGGGTCCGGTAAAACCATGCTTGCCAAACGGATGCTGGGTCTCATGGCACCGGTAACTGAGCAAGAAGCGGTGGAAATCGCTTGTATCCAATCGGTGACCAAAGGATCTTTACCCGGGCCGCAGTTTGAGCGACCCTTTCGCGAAGTGCACCATTCAACCTCTGCCGCGGCACTCATCGGCGGCGGCAGTCCGCCAAGGCCTGGCGAAATCACGTTAGCGCATCTTGGCGTCTTACTTTTGGACGAGTTGCCGGAGTTTACCCACGCAGTGCTGAACCAGCTCAGGCAACCGCTTGAAAGCGGGAGTATCGATCTGAGCCTGGCACATTACCAAGTTCGATTCCCTGCGAACTTTCAATTAATCGCCGCCATGAATCCCTGTCCCTGCGGATGGCTGGGCAGTCGCAGGCCTTGTCGATGTTCGGTCGAACACATTACACGCTATCGAAATCGAGTCTCAGGGCCCATTCTGGACCGAATTGATCTTCAAGTTGAAGTCCCGGCACTGGATCCAAACGTCTTCTTTCTGGACGCCCCAAAACAAAGTCGCCATGAGCACAACGCCGCAATCGATCAGATTAAACAGGCGCGCGCTTTTAAAAAACAAAGACTGCGGGACGCGCCTTTGCAGAACGACCGAGAAGCGCTGGATGCCGGCGCAAAGCAACTTTTAATGCAGGCCGCTCAAACCCTGCATTTTTCAGCCCGAGCCATTCAAAAGTTAATTCGGGTCGGCCGCACCATTGCTGATCTAGACTGCAGGGCAGTCATCTCACGCAAGCAATTAGAAGAAGCCTTAGTGCTTCGGCAAAACTAACCCAGGCAATTTGAGCTTACTGAACAGACGCCGTCATGTAGTCAACGACGGCTCGAATATCGTCATCTGAACAATCAAAGCACATCCCACGTGCCGGCATCGCCGGCGCAAGCCCGTTGATACCACTGGCGTAGAGTGTCTCCATGCCTTTTTCAAGCCGAGGTGCCCATTGCTCGACATTAGCGAGGGCAGGCGCCCCAGCAATACCTAAATCATGACAGGTTGCGCAGCTTCGCTTGTAAATCGCATCAGGACTTTCAGATCCAGTGCTTGCAACCGACACCACTTGTGACGATGCACACGCCTCCCCTTGAAGGCAAACCGCGCCCGGTTGATGGATACGAGCAATAATTTCATCCTCTATCGGCCCCGCAAAAACGAGGAAGGAAATGAAAGCAAATGGCAGCATTAGCAGTTTTTTCATGGAAGCCGGTCCTTTGGAAAATTGGCGCGAGGAGTATATCCGAAAATGCGCCTAGTTACCCCAGTCGGATTCATCAACATCGCGATTCCCAGAGAACTTAAAGACATTCGACGTTCCAGACTCAACAATCGATTGTTCAGACACCAGAGTGATGATTGCTTGATCTGTAAACGTTTTTAGAGAGTCTGAACCGAGATTAATCATGGTGCTTTTAAGCTTGTGCAACGTGGTCTCTAAGACTTCTGACGTTGAGCCGATCAATGGCACGAACGCATCAACACCCTCTTCGAACACCATCTTTCGACTACTCATGCCTTCGCTGTAGCGCTGCCAATTTTGGGCGCGAGCAGTCCCTTCACCCCAATAGGGTTTATACATCTGTCCGTTGATCGATATTTTTGATGTTGGGCTTTCCTCGGTCATCGCAAAGTAGCGCCCCATCATGACGAAGTCCGCGCCCATCGCCAAAGCCATAACGACTTGCGTGTCGTTCGCCAGACCACCATCTGAACAAATGGGAATATAGACCCCGGTTTCTTCAAAGTAGGCATCACGACGGGCAACGACCTCCAGCAGAGCCGACGCCTGACCTCTGCCAATCCCCTTTTGTTCCCGCGTAATGCAGATTGAGCCACCACCTATACCGACCTTGATAAAGTCAACAAGCCCTGACAGCGCGAGATAATCAAAACCCTCTGCGGAGACAACATTGCCGCCGCCAACGACAACCTGAGACCCATAATGCTCCCTGATCCAAGCCAAACCATCCATCTGAAACTCTGTGAAGCCATCGGAGGAGTCAAAGCACAAGGCATCCGCTCCCGCGGCCACTAGCGCCGGCACCCGCAGCAGGTAATCATGGGTATTAATCGCCGCGCCGACTCGTAAACGCTTACCCTCGTCCAACAGCTCAAGGGGGTGCTTCTGATGATCGACATAATCTTTCTTGAAAACCAAGGCCGACAGATGGCCTGTGGCCGTTAAAATCGGCAAGCAATCCTTCTTGTGACGATGTAAAAGCCGATTGGCCTCTCTAAGAGAAATACCTTCAACGCCAAAAATTACCTCTGCTTTCGGCGTCATGTGGTCTTTTACGAGGTTCTGAAGATCATCTTCAAATTCCCAGAAATCTTGATCGGTAATCAAACCCAGAAATTCACCTTCGGACGACCCGTCAAGGGTAACTGGAATGGTAGAGTGTCCGCTACGCGTCATCAGCTCGAGCACCGCTTGCAAACTGGCGTCGGGCTGGATATTCGCGCCACTTACAACAAAACCCGCTTTGTGGGCCTTCACCTGCTGAACCATCTCAACCTGGCTTTCAATACTTTGCGAGCAGAAAATCATACTCATTCCCCCCTGACGAGCGAGTGCCACGGCAAGGTCCACACCAGACACCGCCTGCATACAGGCTGAAACAATTGGGATATTGATCGAAAGGGACCCGGGTGCGCCGTCAAGAGACCGAGCTAAAGGCGCTGACAAATCGATCCGATCGATATGCTGATCACGACGCGTCAGCCTAGGCAACAACAAGTACTCACCAAAGGTTCGTGAAATATCATCCAGAATCTTAGCCATCGGGTCCTCCTAAATAGTGCTTTGACCGGACGCAGGGCTTCCGATCAAGGCGTCGGGTTAAGTTGGGGTGTTGCGCAGAAACTCGGTGAGGGAGGCCCCTCAGAGGCAAATGATGCGGTTTTAAAACTAGTTTCTTAAGCGCCATGACGAATTTTAGGCTAAGGCCCTTCGCAATTCAATGCAGCATGACCTTTGACCCGCAACTTCATGATCCCTTTGCCTGGTGCGCGGTTACAACAAATCGGCAAGTCGGTGCTTTAAAATTTTTCCGGAGGGCGCCGATGGTAACTGATCCACCACTCGGATTTCATCCAGTAACTTATAACCCGCCAAAGTTGATCTTAGTTGTTGATTCACCCAACCAAGATCTAGCCTGGAGGCGCTCGTTTGTACAAAGGCAATAATTCTTTCATTGCCTGGCACCGCCTGCCCAATAACCGCCGCCTGAATTATCTCGGGCAACTTGAGCAAAGCCGCTTCCACTTCAGGGGGGTAAACGTTAAAGCCATTTTTAATAACGAGTTCTTTAATGCGTCCTACAATCTCAAGCGCCCCAGACCCATTGATCCGAGCGAGGTCACCGGTTGCCAGCCAACCGTCAATTAACACCTGATCCGTCTGCGCTTGATTTCGATAGTAGCCTGCCATGATGTTGGGACCTCGAACTTTGAGCTCGCCAATCCCATCCTCTGAAGTTGAGGCGCCAACAATCTGATAGTCCACGCCTGGAATCACGAAACCAACCGAGGTGTCGCTTAACGGGGCATAGAGTCGGGTCTGGGCTATGGTGGGCCCTGACTCTGTCAACCCGTAGCCATTGTGCAACGGCAAACCAAACCGCGCTTCAACCGTTTTTTTCAACGTCGGGTCAAGCGGTGCGCCGCCCGAAAAGAGGAAGCGCAGAAAAGGGTAGTTCAAAGCGGTGTCCCTATCAGCGCTGATCAGCTGGGTATACATTGCTGGCACACCGAGGAACCCTGTTATGGCGCTATCACGCAGACGCGCCAAGATCCCCGCCGCAGAAAATGTCACCACTAATTCGAGGCTTGCGCCCTGCGTCAGCACAGAACACAGCACGGCTGATAATCCAAATGCATGGGATAAGGGCAGCGCGGTTAACACCCGGTCAGCTTCGCCAAGACCGCGCAACTTCCCCGATACGAAGCCGGTAAACATCAAGTTCTGGTGGGTGAGCATGACCCCTTTAGGCTCACCCGTCGTGCCCGTTGTATAAATCATCGCGGCCACATTTGCAGCAAGCGGGTACTTATCTCGATCGAGCGGCGCGGCGGCGCCGTCCTCGGACCAGACAAGCCCCAGAGCGGCCAGCACATTCGTCATCAATTGCGGGCGCATCAGGTCACAACTCGGCGCCGTGATCGCGGTAATGATCGCAACCGGTAAAGCATGACTCACAATTTTTTGCCGCTCAAACTCGGATAACCTGGGGCTCACGATCACGGCCGCGGCACCCAAACGGTTGAGCGCCAAAAAGCTTAAGACAACCCCCAAGCCATTTTCTAACTCGAGTACAACGCGGTCACCAGGCTCAGTCCCACGCGCTCTAAACTCCGCTGCCAGCAGAAGGGTTAGTTGCGAAACCTGCTCATAAGAAAGTTCTAAATTTTCAGCGCTGACGCAGCTCGCCTGTGGATTGCGACCCGCCCAATGCTCAATCGCTGCGATCGGCGTTAAAAACAGGCGCGCGCTAATACCGGTGGTTGCAACGCCCAGAACCGCCTCATCAGCCTCTCGAACGTCTTCAGACTGCCAGACAGGCATCCGTCGCTCGCTGCGTTATTGGCGTTCTAAATCGATGAGGTATTCGGCGACTTTCAACATCCCTTGGGTGCTCCCAGCAGAAGCCGTTTCGATCCGGTACTTCCCATGGACGATGATCGTTGGTACGCCGGTGGCGCGATAGGCTCGCCCGCGGGCGTCCGCCTGGCGGAGGCTCGATTGAACACCAAAACTGTTAAAAACCTTAACGAAGGCTAAAGGGTCGACGCCCACCTTGGCCAAGTAATCCGCCATTGCCTGTGGGCTGCGGATATTCTGTCGTTTTAAATGAATGGCATTAAAGACTTCGAGGTGCATTGTTTCCAACAGATCCATCGCGAGCAGTGTGTAATAGGTCTGCGCCAACAGAGTGTAGCCTTGATTCCACATTGCAGGCGTTCGATTAAATATCACGTCTTCTGGCAACGTTTTGACCCACTCTGCCAGTATTGGCTCGAACTGGTAACAGTGGTTACAACCGTAGGAAAAGTACTCTGTGACTTCAATCCCATCCCCAGTCACCGCGATCGGCGTCGGCAGTTCAAAGTAGTGGACCCCGGCTTCGTACTCGGCCTGTGCTGCGATACTCAAAAGCGCAAACATCAACGCGGGCGCGACAGCGAACCGCTTCATTCGAAACAGGATTGATTGACTCATTTTACGCTCCTAGTGATCTGACTTCCTGAACAACCTTACGTTCCTAAGGTCTTAAACCCGCAATGTAGGATGCGACCGCTTTAATTTCTGCATCGCTCAAGTCCATGGCAGAGATGCGCATCATTTTGCCATCGCCATCATTACCGCGTGCACCTGACCGAAAAGCCATCAATTGCGCTTCGGTATATTCAGCCCACTGACCGGCCAACATTGGAAATTTCGCCAAACCATTACCTTGCCCCGTGGGGGAGTGACAGCCCGTACAAGCCGCCACTTTTTTCCGAGCAATCCCAGCTTTGTAAATAGACTCACCCAATGCCACGAGAGCAGGGTCGGCTGCGCCTTGAGCGGGGGTTTGCGAGGCATAATAAGCTGCCAAATCTTCAAGGTTCTGGGATGTTAAACCATCCAAAATACCGGTCATCAACACCGCGCTACGCGCACCTGTTTGAATATCAACCAGCTGCTTATACAGATAAGCCTCATTTTGACCTGCAATATTGGGAAAGCTTCCGGTTAGACTGTTGCCGTTCGAGCCATGACAGGCCAAACAGGTTGCTGTAAGGGCCTCTCCTTGCTTTGCGTCGCCCGCGGCAAGCACGCCAGCACTCACAAGAAAAAGACCGAGCATTATCATTAATTTATACATGTCATACCTTCGTTTAACGTTACCGAGTCAACCCGGAGAAATCTTTTAAATCCTTCCGAATAGCGCGCGCGCCCCAGCGGATGCGCTATTATATCTGAAACCGTCTAGAGTGACACATCAGGTCACGAAGTAATCGCTATGCAGCAGTTCAATTATCAATCGGCTCAGTTTATAACCAGTGCCGCTCAAATGAGTCAGTGCCCAATTGATGAGGGGGCAGAAGTCGCATTCTGTGGACGCTCTAATGCGGGTAAATCAAGCGCAATCAATACCCTAACCCGACAGAAAAAACTGGCGCGAACCAGTAAGACGCCGGGCCGGACCCAGTTGATTAACTTTTTCGGGATCACAGAAACAAGCCGGCTTGTGGACTTACCTGGATATGGCTATGCAAAAGTTCCGTTAACCCTCAAACAATATTGGCAAACCCATTTAGACACTTATTTTCGGTCTAGGCAGAGCCTCAAGGGCGTCATTCTGCTGACCGATATCCGGCACGCGCTCAAACCCTTTGATGAAATGATGTTGGAATGGTCGCAAACCGCTGGATTACCCATTCACGTGCTGCTGACCAAAGCGGATAAGCTTGCGCGAGGCGCACAACAGAACGCGCTGCTGAAAGTCAACGCAACCCTGCCGATACATGCCAAAGCGCAAACGTTTTCTGCACCGAACGGCCAAGGGCTTGAGACCTTGAAAACTGTTTTAGATGGCTGGCTATCGATTGACTCATAAAAAAACCCCATCCGTAAAGGGGATTACGAACGGGGCCCGAGACTCCGGAAAATGGGGAAAACCGAAGTGTCTATCGAAACGCTGAAGCACAGATACTGAGACCCACCAAAAACCCAATAGTTCCGCAAATTGTCAAAATTTAAGTATTGTTACGGCTTTATAGCCTGTGCGGCCGACCTAATTTAAAGCCCAAGTTCAAAAACGACCGATTAAGCTGCGGGTACCCGCGCTGATCGCCGCAACTTCTGTCTTACATCGATTGAAAAAAAAGGGTGCTCGACTGGAGCGGTCGGGTGCGTCCAGCGCCAATCCCTCAAAATTACAACGTCAGGCCTTTGAACACGCTAAGGGCTTTCTTTGCAAATCGCTAAGGGCTTTCTTTACAAAACGCTAAAGGCTTTCTTTGCAAAACGCTAAGGGCTTTCTTTACAAATCGCTAAAGGCTTTCTTTGCAAATCGCTAAAGGCTTTCTTTGCAAAACGCCAAAGGCTTTCTTTTGCAAAACGCTAAAGGCTTTCTTTACAAATCGCTAAAGGCTTTCTTTGCAAAACGCTAAAGGCTTTCTTTACAAAACGCTAAAGGCTTTCTTTTGCAAAACGCGAAGGGCTTCTGCCGCGAACAAACTGGGAACCAACATCAGGACGGACGAGATAACCCCCTCAGTGCATTCGGCAAAAAAATCCCCACCCGTAATGGGGGTTACGGGTGG